>NZ_JBVVQD010000007.1:0-248067 GCF_055811755.1 Mesorhizobium sp. WSM4840 | reverse complement strand
CCCCTCAGTTGGGACAAAGCGCTCCAACGCAGATCACTTTCAAGGTTGACGCGAAAATCGCTTTCTTCACGGACGACTACGCAGCCTGACCGGTGCTTCGCCGAAAGCTCTGGAAAACGCCCTGGAAAATGCCGCGGCGGACGAAAACCCTGTTCGCCCGGCAATATCGGCCATGGCCACGCGCGTGTCGACCACCAGCCGGCGCGCGGCACCCAGCCGCAGCCTGAGATAATAAGCGCCCGGCGTCTCGCCGATCGAGTTGCGAAAGATGCTTTCCAGCGTTCTTGCCGTCACCCCGGCACGCTTCGCCACGGCAGCGATGGTCAAGGGCTGATCGACATGCGCTTCCATCAGCCGGATGGCTTGCGCCAGCCGCGGATCGTAGCCGTCGAGGCGGCCGAGCGAGACCAGCGGCTGCGCGTCGGTCGCCGCCCGCGCCTGGTCGTAGATGAAGACACTTGCCACATCGAGCGCGACGGCCATGCCGAGCCGCGTGCGGATCAGATGCAGCATCAGATCGAAGGTCGGCGAGGCGCCGCCGGAGGTGAAGACCGACCCGTCGATGACGTAGCGGTCGGGGCGTACATCGACGCCGGGAAAGGCCGACGAAAAATCCTCCATGTCCTCCCAATGGGTGGTGGCGCTGCGCCCCTCCAGCAGGCCGGCGCGTGCGACCAGCCAGGTGCCGGCTTCGACACCGCCGCAGGCGCGTGCGGCGCGCCCCGCACGGCGCAGGCCGGCAAGCAGGGCCGAGGTGGCATAGTTCTGCGTGCCGAACCCGGCGACGACGACAAGCATATCGGTTGTATCCGCCGCGTCGAAGCGGCCGCTGACCGCAACCGGCAGGCCGCATGTGGTGATTGGTGCTTCGCCGGTCACCGAAACCAGCCTGAAATCGAACAGCGTCTCGCCGGCAATACGGTTGGCGGCGCGCAGCGGATCGACGGTCGAAGCGACGCACATGATCGACGAACCGGAAAACACCAGCAGCGTCACCTTGAGCGGCGAGCGCTCGGCGCGAAAGATCGAAGGCTTTTCGTTTTTGATCATATGATCTTCGTAAAACGCAAAACAGTTTCCGGCAAGTCGGGCATTGTTGACATCTGTTCGATCGGGCCCATTTGGGGCCATGTTTGATCGGAGCCGTCTGTGCCGATTGGGAGAGTCCGATGCCGCTTGCAATGAACCGTGAGGTTTTCATTACCTGTGCCGTGACCGGGTCCGGCAGCTCGCAAGACCGCAGCCCGCATGTGCCGCGTTCACCCAAGCAGATCGCCGATTCGGCCATCGATGCGGCAAAGGCGGGTGCGGCGATCGTCCACTGCCACGTGCGCGATCCCGAAACAGGCAAGCCGCGCCGCGACGTGCACCTTTATCGCGAGGTAACCGAGCGCATCCGCGCGGCAGACGTCGACGTGGTGCTGAACCTGACCGCCGGCATGGGCGGCGATATGGTGTTCGGTTCGCCGGAAAACCCACTGCCGCTGAACGAGAAAGCCACCGATATGGGTGGCGCCACCAACCGCGTGGAACATGTGCGCCAGTGCCTGCCGGAGATCTGCACGCTCGACTGCGGCACGATGAATTTCGCCGAAGCCGACTATGTCATGACCAACACGCCCGGCATGCTGCGCGCCATGGGCGGCATGATGACGGCGCTCGGCGTCAAGCCGGAGATCGAGGCCTTCGACACCGGCCATCTGTGGTTTGCCAAGCAGCTGGTCGAGGAAAAGGTACTGGATCCGGACGCGCTCGTGCAATTGTGCATGGGCGTGCCATGGGGCGCGCCTGATGATCTCAACACCTTCATGGCCATGGTCAACAACGTGCCGTCGAACTGGAATTGGTCGGCGTTTTCTATCGGCCGCAACCAGATGGCCTATGCCGCCGCTGCGGTGCTGGCCGGCGGCAATGTCCGCGTCGGGCTCGAGGACAATCTCTGGCTCGACAAGGGCGTGCTGGCGACCAATGCGCAGCTGGTCGAGCGGGCGGTCAGCATCGTGTCGAACATGGGCGCAAGGGTCATCGGCCCGGATGAGGTGCGCAAGAAGCTCAACCTGACAAAGCGCGCGCCGCTTTGAACAAGTAATCGGTAGGGAGGAGCCGCCGATGAAGACCGTAAAATTCACCGCAATGAAGGACGGCGACCGCGACGATTACGCCTTCCTCACCGAGCACGAGATCGACTATGCGGCGAAGACCGGCGAACGGCTGCTTGACGCGCTTGTCCAACTCGACGAAGGCCTGTCCGGCTACAAGATCACCCGGCTCGGTCATTCACTGCAGGCGGCGACGCGCGCATGGCGCGACGGCGCCGACACCGACTGGCTCGCCTGCGCGTTGCTGCACGACATCGGCGACATCTACGCACCGTACAACCACGACGAATATGCAGCTTCGATCCTAAAACCTTTCGTGCGCGAGCAGTGCACCTGGGTGGTGGAAAAGCACGGCGACTTCCAGCGCCTCTATTATGCCCACCATCTCGGCGGCAATCCCCATGCGCGCGACCGTTTCGCCGGCCACCTTTATTTCGACGATTGCGACGAGTTCTGTGAGCGCTGGGATCAGTCGAGCTTCGATCCGGATTACGAGACGTTGCCGATCGACTTCTTCCGGCCCTTCGTGCTCGAAGTGTTCGCGCGCAGAGCCTATGACGCCACAGTGATCCGTGCCGGCGAACGCGTGCCCCTCATCGATTCCAAAGTAGCCAGGACAAGAACCGGAGCCTCCGCATGAGCATCATCACCAAGGCGGCTGCCATCGGCGGCGGCGTCATCGGCGCCGGCTGGGTCGCGCGCCTGCTCTTGAACGGCATCGACGTGTCGATCTTCGATCCCGATCCCGACGCCGCGCGCAAGGTCGGCGAGGTGATGAAAGGCGCGCGCCGCGCCTACAAGCAGATGCTGCCCGGCGGCGTGCCAAAAGAGGGCAAACTGACCTTTGCCAAGACCATCGCCGATGCCGTGGCCGACGCCGATTTCATCCAGGAAAGCGTGCCGGAACGGCTCGACCTGAAACACCGCGTGCTGGCCGAGATCGACCTTTATGCGCCGGCCAACGCCATTGTCGGCTCCTCGACCTCCGGCATTAAGCCGACCGACATGCAGGTGGCGATGAAGGAGCATCCGGAGCGGCTGGTCGTCGGCCATCCGTTCAACCCGGTCTATCTCTTGCCTCTGGTCGAGATCGTCGGCGGCGAACAGACCTTCCCCGAGGCCATCGAGGTCGCCAAGGAGATGTACGCCTCGATCGGCATGAAGCCGGTGGTCATCCGCAAGGAGATCGAGGCTTTTGTCGGCGACCGCCTGCTGGAGGCGGCATGGCGCGAGGCGCTGTGGCTGATAAAAGACGGCATCTGCACGGTCGAGGAACTCGACGACATCATGCGCTATGGCTTCGGCTTGCGCTGGGCGCAGATGGGCATGTTCCAGGTCTATCGCGTCGCCGGCGGCGAGGCCGGCATGCGCCATTTCATGGCGCAGTTTGGGCCATGCCTGAAATGGCCATGGACCAAGCTGATGGATGTGCCGGAGTTCAACGACGAGCTGGTCGACCTGATCGCCACCCAGTCGGACGACCAGGCACATGGCCTGTCAATCCGCGAGCTGGAAAAGATCCGCGACGACAACCTGATCGCGATCATGGAGGCGCTGTCGAAGCAGAACAAAGGCAAGGGCTGGGGCGCCGGCGCCTTGCACAAGGACTATACGAAGCAGCTCGCCAAGCTTGCAGCGAAGAAGCCCGCTATTTCCAAGGCGGCCGAAAAGGCCAACGCTGAAAAGCCGAAGAAAAAGAAGAAAGGCTGAGGCCATGGATTTTGGTCTTTCGGAAGAACAGAAACTCATCGTCGAGACGACGCGCGCCTTCGTCGAGAACGAGCTCTATCCGCACGAGCGCGAGGTCGAGCGCACCGGCGTATTGCGCCGCGAACTGATCGAGGAGATCAAGGCCAAGGCAATCGAAGCCGGGCTCTATGCCGCCAACATGCCAACGGAAGTCGGCGGCGCCGGGCTCGATACGGTGACCTGGCTGCTTTACGAAAAAGAGCTCGGCCGCGCCAATTACGCGCTGCATTGGACCTGCGTGGCGCGGCCTTCCAACATCCTTCTGGCCGGCACGCCGGAGCAGCGCGAGAAATATCTCTATCCCTGCATTCGCGGCGAGAAATGGGATTGCCTGGCGATGACCGAGCCGGGCGCCGGCTCCGATCTGCGCGGCATGAAGGCGACCGCCGTGCAGGATGGCGACGACTGGGTGCTGAACGGCACCAAACACTTCATCAGCCATGCCGATCTTGCCGATTTCGCCATCGTCTTCATGGCCTCGGGAGAGGAAGAGTCTTCGCGTGGAAAACGCAAGAAGATCACCGCCTTCTTCGTCGACAAGGGCACCAAGGGTTTTACGGTGCGTGACGGCTACCGCAACGTCTCGCACCGCGGCTACACCAATGCCATCCTCGAATTCGACGATTGCCGGCTGCCCGGAGCCCAGGTTCTCGGCGAGGTCCACAAGGGTTTCGACGTCGCCAATTCGTGGCTTGGCGCAACCCGCCTGCAGGTCGGCGCGACCTGTCTCGGCCGGGCCGAGCGGGCGCTTGGTCACGCCGTCGAATATGCCGCGCAGCGCCAGCAGTTCGGCCAGCAGATCGGCAAATTCCAGGGCGTGTCGTTCAAGCTCGCCGACATGGCGACCGAACTGAAGGCCGCCGACCTGATGGTGTTCGAAGCCGGCTGGAAGTACGATCAGGGCACCGTCACCGATCAGGACATGGCCATGGCCAAGCTGAAGGCCACCGAAATGCTTGCCTTCGTCGCCGACGAGGCGATCCAGATCCATGGCGGCATGGGGCTGATGGACGATCTGCCGCTGGAGCGCATCTGGCGCGACGCCCGCGTCGAGCGCATCTGGGAAGGCACTTCGGAAATCCAGCGCCACATCATTTCACGGGCGCTGCTGCGCCCGTTCGGGGGCTGATCAATGCACAGGCTTGAACGTCTTCTGCGCCCGCGAACGATCGGCGTGTTCGGTGGCGCGCAGGCCGCCGCCGTCGTCGCGCAGTCGATCAAGATGGGCTTTGCCGGCGAGATCTGGCCGGTGCACCCGAGCAAAGACGAAGTCGCCGGCCGCAAGGCCTACCGTTCGGTAGCCGATCTACCCGGCGCCCCCGACGCCGCCTTTGTCGGCGTCAACCGGCATTTGACCATCGAGGTGGTCAAGGCGCTGGCCGAACGCGGCGCCGGCGGCGCCGTCTGCTTTGCCGCCGGCTTCCTCGAGACCGAGGCCTATGACGAGGACGGCGAGCGGCTGCAGGCCGAGCTGGTCGCTGCGGCGGGCCAGATGCCGATCATCGGACCGAACTGCTACGGCCTGATCAACTATGCCGACGGCGCACTGCTGTGGCCCGATCAGCACGGCGGCATCAGGCTGGCCGAGGGCGGCCGCGGCGTCGCCATCATCACCCAGTCGTCGAACATCGCCATCAACTTGACCATGCAGAAGCGCGGCCTGCCGATCGCCTTTCTGATGACGGCCGGCAACCAGGCGCAGACCGGCCTCTCCGAAATGGCGCTTGGCCTAATCGAGGACGACCGCGTCACTTCGCTCGGCCTGCATATCGAGGCCTTCGATTCGGTAGCCGGCTTCGAAAGACTGGCCGCGCGGGCGCGTGAGCTGAAGAAGCCGATCATTGCCATGAAGGTCGGCCGCTCCGAGCAGGCGCGGCAGGCGACGGTTTCGCACACTGCATCGCTGGCCGGGTCGGATGCCGCCTCGGGCGCCTTCCTGAAGCGGCTCGGCATCGCCCGCGTCGATTCGATCCCGGCCTTCATCGAGGCGCTCAAGCTGCTGCACGTCACCGGCCCCCTGCCCGGCTATCGGCTGTCGTCGATGAGCTGTTCGGGCGGCGAGGCGTCTGTGATGGCCGACAGCGCCGAAGGCCGCAGGGTGAACTTTCCGACGCTGACCGATACGCATCGCGCCCACGTCAAATCGACGCTCGGGCCGCTGGTAGCGGTGGCCAACCCGCTCGACTACCACACGTTCATCTGGAACAACGAGCCGGCGATGACCGCCACCTTCACCGCCATGGTGTCGGGCGGTTTCGACCTCAACATGCTGGTGCTCGATTTCCCGCGCCCCGACCGCTGCTCGGACACCGACTGGTGGGCGACGCTGCGTGCCTTCGAATCGGCGCTGAAGACCAACAAGGCGCAAGGCGCGATCGTCTCGTCGCTGCCGGAGAACCTGCCCGAGGAATACACCGCCGGCCTGATGGCACGCGGCATGGTGCCGTTGTTCGGCATTTCCGAAGCCATGGACGCCGCCCAGGCGGCAGCCTTCATCGGCTGGGCCTGGCGCGAGCCGCAGGCGCAGCCGATCGACACCTCCGCTTCCGGGGCGCCGGCCGGCGACCATGTCACGCCTGATGAGGCCGAGGCGAAAGCGCGGCTGATCGAGGCTGGGCTTCCCGTGCCGAGGGGCGAACGCGCCGGCAATGCGGTCGAGGCGGTCATCTCCTCGATGGCGCTCGGCTTTCCGGTGGCGATGAAGGCTTTGGGCGTCACCCACAAATCCGAGCTCGGCGCGGTGCGGCTCAACCTCAGGGATGCCGAATCCGTCAGCACCGCCGCCCATGATCTCGATGCGCTAGGCACCGGCCTCTATGTCGAGCGCATGGTGCGCGACGGCGTCGCCGAGCTGCTCGTCGGTTTCACCCGCGACCCGATGTTCGGCGCGGTGATGACGCTCGGCACAGGCGGGGTGCTGGTCGAGCTGCTGCGCGACAGCGTCACTCTGATGCTGCCGGCAACCCGCGACGACATCGAGGCAGCGCTGCGCGGGCTCAAATTGTTCCCGCTGCTTGAAGGCTATCGCGGCCGGCCCAAGGCCGATGTCGCGGCGGCCATCGATGCGATATCAGGCATTGCCGCCTTCGTGCAGCAAAATGCCGGCGAGATCGAGGAGCTCGACATCAACCCGCTGATCGTCTGCGCGCAAGGCAAGGGCGCCTGGATCGCCGACGCACTGCTGGTGCTGGGAGAGAACAAAAATGTCTGACGTCATCACCACCCGCCGCGAGGGCACGATCCTCGAAGTCGTGCTCGACCGGCCCAAGGCCAATGCCATCGACCTGAAAACGTCGCGGCTGATGGGCGAGACGTTCAAGGCGTTCCGCGACGATCCGGATCTGCGAGTTGCCATCGTCAAGACCGCCGGCGACAAGTTCTTCTGTGCCGGCTGGGACCTCAAGGCCGCGGCCGGTGGCGATGCGGTCGACGGCGACTATGGCGTTGGCGGGTTCGGCGGACTGCAGGAATTGCGCGACCTCAACAAGCCGGTGATCGCCTGCGTCAACGGCATGGCGGTCGGCGGCGGCTTCGAGCTGGCGCTGTCCTGCGACCTCATCTACGCGTCGGATCATTCCTCCTTCGCGCTGCCGGAAATCCGTGCCGGCACGCTGGCCGACGCGGCAACGATCAAGCTGCCGAAGCGCATCCCCTATCATGTCGCCATGGACCTTTTGCTCACCGGCCGCTGGATGGATGTCGCAGAGGCGCATCGCTGGGGCCTGGTCAACGAGGTGCTGTCCAAGGAGAGGCTCGAGGACCGCGTCTGGGAGATCGCCCGGCTGCTCGCCGGCGGCCCGCCGCTGGTCTTTGCCGCGATCAAGGAGACGGCGCGGGTCGCCGAATCGCTGACCTTCCAGGACGCGATGAACCGGGTGACGCGGCGCCAATTGCCGACGGTTGACGCACTGTACGGCTCGGAGGACAATCTCGAGGGCTTTCGCGCCTTTGCCGAAAAGCGCGACCCGGTGTGGAAGGGGAAATGATACTGCGGAGATGATGGCGTTTCTTCCCACCCCCCTCTGGCCTGCCGGCCATCTCCCCCGCAAGGGGGGAGATTGGCAGCTTCGGCCCATCCGCCCTTCCTGCCGCGCTGGAGATTGGCGAAAGCCGATGCGACATCCAATCTCCCCCCTTGCGGGGGAGATGTCCGGCAGGACAGAGGGGGGTGTCCAGGCGAATTCATTGCGATCCGGTCAGCGCTCATGACCGACTACAAAAAACTCATAGACGCCGAGACATGGGCCTTCATCGAGCGGACCAATTCCTACTATCCGTCGGATACGATCGACTACACAATCGCCCAGCAGCGTCCGATCTACGACCGCATGTGCCGCGAGTTCTTTGCCGGCTATCCCCAAGGCGTGACGGCTGAAACCACCGTCATTGCCGCGCCCGCGCACGACGTCCTGATCCGCATTTATCGCAGCGCGGCGCCGAACGCCTCTGCGATGGTGCTCTATGTCCATGGCGGCGGTTTCATCCTCGGCGGACTCGATAGCCATGACGATGTCTGCGCCGAGCTTTGCGCTCGCACCGGCTATGAAGTGGTTTCGGTCGACTATCGGCTGGCACCCGAGCATCTGCATCCGGCCGCCTTCGACGACGTGATGGGCGCCTTCGAATGGGCCACCTCAACCTACGAATGCCCCGTCCTGCTTTGCGGCGACAGCGCCGGCGGCAATCTCTGCGCCTCCGTCAGCCATGCGACGCGCGGCCACGCGCGAAGGCCGATCGGCCAAATGCTGATCTATCCCGGCCTCGGCGGCGACCGCTCGCAAGGATCCTATGTGACCCATGCCGAGGCGCCGATGCTGACGGTGCGCGACCTCAATTTCTACAAGGATATCAGGACCGGCGGCGAGGACCGCACTGGCGACCTCACTCTGTGGCCGCTTGCCGACGCCGATTTTGCCAATCTGCCGCCGACCGTGGTGATCACCGCGCAATGCGACCCGCTGTCGTCAGACGGCGAGGCCTATCGCGACCGCGTCGTTGCGGCAGACGGCCACGCCTTCTGGTTCGAAGAGCCGGGGCTGGTGCATGGTTATCTCAGAGCCCGGCATACGGTCGGCCGCGCGCGCTCGAGCTTTACCCGGATCGTCGACGCGGTAGCGGTTCTGGGACGCGGCGAGTGGATCTGGTAAGGGGTCTAGCCCACCCCGCGTGATGCCGCGCGGCCGGCGCTGCGGCCCGGAAAAGATGCAGCCGCCGAGAAACGTGCCTTCCAGCGCCGCGTACCATGAGCGAATCGACGAGGAAGATGCCGCCGAGCGACTGGCCCGGCTCCTGGTCGACAATGATGGTCTTCTTGCCGGCCTCGGCCAGTTCGGCCGCGGCGACGAGACCGGCAAGGCCGGCGCCGACAATGATCGCATCCGCATCGTCAGCCATTTTGTTTGACTATGATCTTATCCGAAAACCGGTTCCCACTTTTCGCTGGCGCGGACCTTCGGTTCGGATCATGGTCAGCCTAAACCGTCTCCCAGCCTTCCTTCTCGCCGGCGCGGAAGATGGCGTCGATGACCTTCTGGTTGAGCACCGATTCCTCCAGCGTGAAGACGCGGTCCGTGCCGCCCTGTGCCGCCCGCGCGAACGCCTCGACCTCCAGCCGGTATTGCTGCATCCCGGGGAAGCGGAACACTTGCGCCTCGCTATGGTTCTGGTTGTGCAGCTCGACGCGATGGTGGTCATAGATTCCGGCGTTGAACGGCGAAAGCACCTCGATGAAACCCTTCTCGCCGTGGAATACCATCACCTGCCGCGCCGCCATCTGCGTCGACAGATAGAACGACAATTCGAAGTCGCCGAAATCGGCGCGGATCGAAGAATAGATGTCGGTGCCGAACGTCTTGTCGCGCTCGATCGTCGCCTGGACGCGCAGCGGCTCCTTGCCCGTCGAAAAGCGCGTCGACACCGTCGGGTAGACGCCGATGTCGGGCAGCGCGCCTCCGCCGAGGTCGAGCTGGTTGCGCATGTTCTTGGGATCGACATTGTAGTAGGAAAACGCGCCCTGCACATGGCGCAGCCGGCCGATGGCGCCGTTGGCGATCAGCTCGCGAACCTTGATCCACTGCGGGTGGTAGACGACCATGAAGGCTTCGCAGACGAGCACGTTTTTGGCGTCGCGCAGCTTGATCAGCGGCGGAATGTCGTTGGCATCGAGCGCCAGCGGCTTCTCGACCAGAACATGCTTGCCGGCCTCGATCGCCTTGGCGGTCCATTCGACATGCTGCGCGGTCGGCAGCGGGATGTAGACGCCGTCGATGTCCCTGGATGCGAGCAGCTCGCTATAGGAACCGAAGGCATGGGGCGCGCCGAAACGGTCGGCCAGGGCGCGGGCTTTCGACAGGTCGCGGCTGGCGATCGCCGACAGTACACCGTTCTCCGCCTCGACCATTGCAGGCAAAAGATGCTCGCGGCCGATCTTGGCCGTCGACAAAACACCCCATCGGAACATCAGGCTTCTCCCTCTTTAGATTGCAGGCGTCGAGGTTTGCCTGAAATCGGCAAAAAAGCCAATGAGAAGCATGGCAGCGAGCAAGGCGATCGTCTGCGGCTTGTTCGGATGCCGGCGCTGCCCCATAGCTTCTCTCCCCGCTCTCGCGGGGGCGAGGAAGAACCGCTCAACCCCTTCTACCTGTAAGCGTCATGTTGAAGTCGACGACGTTCGAATAGATCGGCGTGCCGACATCCATGCCGTAGCGCGACCGCAGCACCTTGCCGGTGACATGGAATTTTATCGTGCCTGCCTTGAGACCGGCGAGCTCGGCCGTGAACTTTTCCGAAAAAGTCTTGCCGCGCGCCGTCAGCCGACCGGTGACGAGGGCTGACGTCTCGCCGATGCGTCTCACGCTGGTCGAGCGGAACTGGATTTCCGGGTTGTTGGCGGCGTCGAACACCGCGTCGGAGCGAAGGAAGGCGTCGACGCGGCTCTGGCCGGTGCCGACGCTTTCGGGAAAGATGGTGATATTGACACGGGAGCGTCCGACATCGCTGTTGTCGATGCGGATCGAGCCCTTGAAGCGGGCGAAGGCGCCGGCGAGCCCGCCGCCGCCGGCCTTGCCGACGGAGAAACGGATGCTGGAACCGGCCGGGCTGATCGTGTAGCTGCCGGCAGCGTCGCTGAGCGCGACCGCCGCGAAAACAGGCATGGCAAGGCAACTGGCGACTGCTGCAAATCCGAAGATGCGTGCAACCATGGGCGTGATCCTTTTTTAGCGCCCTCGCCCTATTAACGAATGAGCCGCCTGCTCTATTCCGCGCTGTGATCCGACGAAGGCGTGATCATGCGCGTCAGTACTACGTCCTTCAGCCAGAAATGATGGCGCAGCGCCGCGGCGAAATGCAGGGCGACAAGTCCGATGCCGGCATAGGCGAGATACCAATGCGCCGAGGTCCAGAAGCTTTCCGCCGGGTCCGATTCCGCGAGTGGCAGGTCCGGCATGACGAACAGGTTGAACGGCACGCTCGGTATCTCCAGCATCGACACTGATACCAGTGCCCAGCCGGACAGAGGCAGCGCAAGCTGAAACACGTAGAGCGCAAAATGGACGAGCGGCGCCACGCGGCGCTCTAACGGCCCGACCGAGCGCGGCAGCGCCGGCACCGCATTGCCGAGCCGCCAGGCAATGCGCAGGATCACCAGCCCGAGCAGCAGAAAGCCGAAGGATTTGTGCAGCTGAATCAGTTCGAAGGCGGTGCGCTGGCTGGACACCCGCATCATAACAAAGCCGAGCACGAACTGGCCGATGAAGATCGCGGCGATCAGCCAGTGAAGGACGATTGCCGCCCAGCCGTAGCGGGTCGCAGAGTTTGTGATCCATATGGGCATGGGAAGTGAACGATGGCCGGGGCCGCCTTCTTCCACCCTCCCCCTTGTGGGACCCTTGTGGGGAGGGTCGCGCAGCAAATGCCGCCAAGCAGCTTTTGCGAAGCGGGATCTCGTAGGGCGCTACCCCCACCCCGTCTCGCAGCCTCCGCTTCGCTTCGACTGTGAGCCGACCCTCCCCACAAGGGGGGTGGCTTACCCGCTCATCTTGAAGAAATCGACGAAGGCTCGCAGCGCCGGCCGCATCTGGCGGCGGCTCGGATAGTAGACGAAAAAACCGTCGAAGGGCGGGCACCAGTCCTCCAGCACGCGAATGAGCTTGCCGTCGGCAATGGCATCGCGAACATAATCCTCGAATACGAAGGCAAGGCCGGCGCCGTCGATCGCCGCATTGGCGATAAGATGGTCCTCGTCGAGGATCAGCGGCCCTTGCACCGCCAGCTCGATCTCCTCGCCGTCCTTCTCGAATTCCCAGCGGTAGAGAATGCCGCTGGAGAAGCGGAAGCGGAGGCAGCGGTGACCGGCGAGATCGTGCGGATGGCGCGGTCTGGGCATGGTTGCGAAATAGGATGGCGCGCCGACGACGGCGCCGCGAAGGTTTGGCCCGACGCGCACCGCGATCATGTCGCGCTGCAGGCTCTCGCCGAGCCGGACGCCGGCGTCGAAGCCGCCTTCGACCACATCGGTGAAGCGGTCTTCGATGACGATCTCCAGCACGATGTCCGGATAGGCCGATGCAAAGGCGCCGAGCCGCGGCGTCAGCGCCAGATGCGCGGCGGTGCGCGGCACGGTCAGCCGAAGATTGCCGGCCGGCCGGTCGCGCGCCTCGACCGCCGCTTCCAGGGCCAGATCGATCTCCGACAGCGCCGGTCTCAGCCGCTCGAGCAGCTGCGCGCCCTCCTCGGTCGGGGCGACACTGCGCGTGCTGCGCGCCAGGAGCCGCACGCCGAGACGTGCCTCCAGGCTGGACACCGCATGGCTGACCGCCGATGGCGCGATGGCGAGTTCCCTGGCCGCGCCGCGAAAGCTGCCGCACTGGGCGACGGTTGCCAGCACCGCAAGCTGGGAAAGATGGGTTCGCGTCATTGATCTATTTCTTGGAACAGCCTGTGCAAATGAGAGCCGATTATCGAACGCGATGCAAGACGCTATTTCCGTCGCATCACAACAAGGAGACTCGTGATGCAAACCCGCAAGCTTGGAACTGAACTCGAAGTCTATCCGGTCGGCCTCGGCTGCATGGGGATGAGCTTCGTCTATGGCGGCCAGGAAGAGAAGGCGTCGATTGCCACGCTGCACCGCGCCGTCGAGATCGGCGTCAATTTCTTCGACACGGCCGAGGTCTATGGCCCTTACGAGAACGAGATCCTGCTCGGCAAGGCGCTGAAGCCGGTGCGCGACCAAGTGACGATCGCGACGAAATTCGGCTTCAAGATTCTCGAAGAAGGCAACGGCGTCGAGCGCATGGCGGGTGTCGACAGCCGCCCCGAGCACGTCAAGGCGGTCGCCGAAGCGTCGCTGAAGCGGCTGGGCACCGAGGTGATCGACCTGTACTACCAGCATCGCGTCGATCCCAATGTGCCGATCGAGGATACGGTCGGCGCCATGGCCGAGCTGGTGCGCGAGGGCAAGGTGCGCGCGCTCGGCCTGTCGGAGGCGAGTGCGGCGACCATTCGCCGGGCGCATTCGGTGCATCCGATATCAGCCGTGCAGAGCGAATATTCGCTGTGGAGCCGCGATCCGGAAGAAGAGGTGTTTGCCGTCTGCCGCGAGCTCGGCATCGGCTTTGTCCCCTACAGCCCGCTCGGCCGCGGCCTGCTGACCGGCACGATCGCCAAGCCCGAGGTGCTCGGAGCCGACGACTGGCGGCGTGGACTACCGCGCTTCCAGGCCGACGCCATGGCGGCCAATGCGGCTGTTATCGCGACGCTGGAGACAATGGCTGCGGAGAAGGGCGTGACGCCGGCGCAGCTGGCGCTCGCCTGGGTGCTGCATCAGGGCGATTTCATCGTGCCGATCCCCGGCGCGCGAAAAATCCGCCATCTGGAACAAAATGCGGCAGCGGCACAGATTGCGCTGAGCCAGGCGGAAGTGGCGGCGATTGGCGACGCCCTGTCGCCGGAGAAGGTCGTCGGCAAGCGCTACACTGAAGAGCTGCTGGCGCTGGTCAATGGGTGAACGGTGATCGACGGAGTAATCGAAACGGGGCGTTTCGGCGCCCCTTTTTCGAGCGCCGCGCAATGCAAAAATAATTGCAAGACGTGGGCGTGAGACACCCCCTCTGTCCTGCCAACTTCTGCGGAGATAGGCTCACCACGGCACAACAGTGATCGCCATGTGCCCGCAGCCGTCACGCCCGTAGCACGCCACCGGTCTGCTTATGCACATTCTCGACGATGCGCTTTGCCAGCGCCTCGAAATCCTCGTCGGTCAGCGTCTTTTCGACCGGCTGGATCGATACTTCAATGGCGATCGATTTCTTGGCTGCGCCGAGTGCGGCACCTTCGAAAACATCGAAGACCGAGACGTTGGTGATCAGTTTCCTGTCGGCGGCACTGGCTGCGCGGGTCAGTGTGCCGGCTTCGACCGCCTTGTCGACGACGAAGGCGAAATCGCGCTTGACCGCCTGGAAGGCGGACAGTTCCAGTCTCGGCTTGGTCCGCGTCGGCTTGGCCTTCGGCTCGGGCACGGCATCGACGAAAACCTCGAAGCCGCAGAGCGGCCCGGAGACGTCCAGTTCCTCCAGCGTCTTCGGGTGGAATTCGCCGAACGTGCCGAGAACGACTTTAGGCCCGAGCTTGATCGTGCCGGAACGGCCGGGATGATACCAGGCCGGGCCGCCGGCCTCGATCTGCAGCCGGTCGACCGGCGCGCCGCAGGCTTCAAGTGCTGCGATCGCGTCGGCTTTGGCGTCGAACACCCCGACCGAACCGGCATTGCCGGCCCAATGACGGCCGGAACCGTCGAGCTTGGCCGTGCCGCGCCGCACGCCGGCGGCGACGCGCCGCTGCTGGTCGGCCGCATCGCCCTCATAGGTGCCGGACACTTCGAACAGCGCGACATCGCCGATGCCCTTGTCGGCATTGCGCTGCGCGGCGGCGATCAGGCCCGGCAGCAGCGATGGCCGCATGTCGGACATGTCGGCAGCGATCGGGTTGGCGAGCTTGAGTGCTGTCTGGCCGCCGCCGAACAGTTCGGCATGTTTTGCCGGAATGAACGACCAGGTGACGGCCTCCATCATGCCGCGCACCGCCAGCGCCCGCTTGGCAGCGCGGGTGCGGACCTGCAGCGTCGTCAGGATTTTTGCGTTGACCGCATCGTGAGAACCAAGCGGCTGCGGAGCGATGTTGTCGACGCCATGGATGCGCATCACCTCCTCGACCAGGTCGGCCTTGCCATCGACGTCCGGCCGCCACGACGGCACCGCCACATTGACGACATCGCCCGCGCCTTGCGGCTTGAAGCCGAGGCGCGAAAGGATGTCGAGGCTCTCGTCCCTGGGCACCTCTATGCCGGTCAGCCGCTTCACTTCCGACAGTGGGAAGGACACGATCTTGGGTTTGTGGCCGCCATAGCCGGCCACCTCGATTTCGGTCGGCGTGCCGCCGCAGAAATCCAGCACCAGCTTGGTCGCCAGTTCCACGCCTGGCACCATGAATTCAGGGTCGACGCCGCGCTCGAAGCGGTAGCGTGCATCGCTGATGATGCCGAGCGTGCGGCCGGTGCGGGCCGTGGTGATCGGATCCCAAAGTGCGGATTCGATCAGCACGTCGGTGGTGTTCTCGTCACAGCCGGAATGCTCGCCGCCCATGATGCCGGCGATGGATTCGACGCCGTCCTGGTCTGCTATCACGCACATGTCAGGCGTCAGCGTGTATTCGCGGCCGTCGAGCGCCAGCACCTTTTCGCCGTCGCGCGCCCGGCGCACGGTAAGGTTGCCGGCGACCTTGTTCGCGTCGAACACATGCAAGGGCCGGCCGCGATCGAAGGTGACGAAATTGGTGATGTCGACCAGCGCGCTGATCGGCCGAAGCCCAATGGCGATCAGCCTTTGCTGCAGCCATTTCGGCGACGGGCGGTTTTTCACGCCGCGCACCAGGCGCAGCGCAAAACCGGGGCAGAGCTCCGGCGCCTCGATCGTCACCTTGACCGGGCACATGCCGCTGCCGGCATGCGGCATGATTGCTCCGCCGACGAGTCGGCCGAGGCCGCTGGCCGCCAGATCGCGAGCGATGCCGTAGACACTGGTCGCATCCGGCCGGTTCGGCGTCAAATTGATCTCGATCAACGGGTCGTCGAGATGCGCATAGGCGGCGAAGCTGGTGCCGACCGGCGCATCCTCCGGCAGATCGATGATGCCGTCATGCTCGTCGGACAATTCCAGCTCGCGCTCGGAGCACATCATGCCGTGGCTTTCGACGCCCCTGATCTTGCCGACCGTCAGCGTCACGTCGATGCCGGGAATATAGACGCCGGGTGCTGCAAAGGCGCCGATCAGGCCCGCGCGGGCGTTCGGCGCTCCACACACAACCTTCACGGGGGCCTTGCCGTCGCCGGTATCGACCGTCAGCACGCGCAACCGATCGGCGTCGGGGTGCTGCACCGCCGTCAGCACCTTGGCGATGACGAAGGGTTTTAGGCTCGATCTGTCGTCGACATGCTCGACTTCGAGGCCGATCGAGGTCAGCCGCTCGACGATCTCGGCCAGCGAGGCGTCGGTCTCGAGGTGATCCTTGAGCCAGGAGAGGGTGAATTTCATAACCGTGTTCCGTCTGGTCTGGGTACGCTGGTCTTCAAATGGCGCGGCAGCGCGTCGGGCATGTGCAGGAAGGGAAGCTGCTCGCGCACATGGGCGTGGTGGGTCGGCCTGAAATAGGCCGGCATGTCCATGGCGCCGAGCATGAAATAGATGTGGTCGGCCAGCCGCTCGTCGACATAGGCGATCGGCGAGCCGCAGATACCGCAAAAGGAGCGCGTCACCGGCCCGTTCTCGAACATCTTCAGCGCCTTGCCCGTGAAGGCGACCTGCTCGGTCAGGAAGCCGACGAAAGCCGACACCGGCGCGCCGCTGGCCCGCCGGCAATCGCCGCAATGGCAATAGCTGACATGGTGCGGCTCGGCCGAAGCCTCGAACCGCACGGCGCCGCAGCGGCAGCCGCCGGTGTGGGCCGCTGTCATGCGCTCAAGCCCCCGAATAGCGTCGGCATGTCGAGCGGCCGGAAACCGTAATGCGACAGCCAGCGCACATCGGCGTCGAAGAAGGCGCGCAGGTCCGGCATGCCGTATTTCAGCATGGCGATGCGATCGATGCCCATGCCCCAGGCAAAGCCCTGATATTCGTCGGGATCGAGCCCGCCATATCTCAGCACATTAGGGTGGACCATGCCGCAGCCGAGGATCTCCATCCAGTCGGAGCCTTCGCCGAAGCGCACCTCGCCCGGCCGCGAACGATCGCACTGGATGTCGACCTCCATGCTGGGTTCGGTGAACGGGAAGAAGCTCGGCCGGAAGCGCATCTTGACCTGCGGCACCTCGAAGAAGGCCTTGCAGAACTCCTCCAGCACCCATTTCATGTTGGCGACATTGGCTGATCTGTCGATCACCAGCCCTTCGACCTGATGAAACATCGGCGAGTGCGTGGCATCGGAATCCTGGCGGTAGGTTTTTCCGGGAATGACGATGCGGATCGGCGGCTTCTGCATCTCCATGGTGCGGATCTGCACCGGCGAGGTGTGGGTGCGCAAAAGCTTGCGCTCGCCCTTCTCGTCCGGCTGGAAGAAGAAGGTGTCGTGCATCTCGCGCGCCGGATGGCCTTCCGGGAAATTCAGCGCGGTGAAATTGTAATAATCGGTCTCGATATCGGGGCCTTCGGCGATGGCAAAGCCGAGATCGCCGAAGATCGCGGCAATCTCGTCGCTGACCTGGCTGATCGGATGGATGCGGCCGCGCTCGGCCGGCGATTGCCGCACCGGCAATGTGACGTCGACCTTTTCCGCCGCGAGCCGTGCGGCGATCGCCACGTCCTTCAGTTCGGCGCGCCGCGCGGTAAGCGCCTCGGTGATGCGGTTCTTGAGGCCATTGATAGCCGGGCCCTTTATCTGGCGCTCTTCTGCGCTCATCGAGCCGAGCGTCTTCAGCATTTCGGAGATCGAGCCCTTCTTGCCGAGCGCTGAAACACGCACGGCTTCGATCGCCTGCTCGTCGGCGGCCGACGCAATGTCGCTCATCAGGGAATTTTCGAGAGTTTCCATGTCACTCATGTTTCAGGCCCGATTGGAGGCAAAGAAAAACCCGCGCCAGCCCTGCCAGCGCGGGTTTCCCAAATCAAGTGTCGAAGTGCTTGGGAAGGCGCTGGTTAGGCTACAGCGCTTTCAAAAGCGTTCGGCGTGGTGTTCTTGAGGTATTCGAGCGCTATCTTGGCCTTGGCCACAAGTGCGGCAAATGCCTGCGGCTCGTGGATGGCCATGTCCGACAGGATCTTGCGATCGATCTCGATGCCGGCCTTGTTGAGACCGTCGATGAAGCGGCCATAGGTCAGGCCATGCTCGTGGGTCGCGGCATTGATGCGCTGGATCCACAGAGCGCGGAACGAACGCTTGCGGTTCTTGCGGTCGCGGTAGGCATACTGCAGCGACTTTTCCACCGCCTGCTTGGCGATGCGAATGGTGTTCTTGCGGCGGCCATAAAAACCCTTGGCGGCTTTCAGGACCTTCTTGTGCTTGGCGTGCGAGGTGACGCCTCTTTTTACGCGTGCCATGTCATGATCTCCTTAAAACGTTGTCCAGCCCGAATGCCTTAGAGGCCGTTCGGCAGAAAATTCTTGATGACCTTCTTGCCATCCGGTTCAGCCAGAACCATCGTGCCGCGGGCATTTCGAATGAACTTGTTGGAACGCTTGATCATGCCGTGACGCTTGCCGGCCGCAGCCGACAGGACTTTACCCGTACCTGTGATCTTGAACCGCTTCTTGGCGGCTGACTTGGTCTTCATCTTGGGCATTTTGCTACTCCGTTATGTGCGCATCATCGCGCTTTTTGTTCGCTTCAGGCCGACCAAAGCCCGAAAAGCAAATGAAACCGCCACGGCATGCCCTGCCGGGCGGTTTTTGGGAACGGCGGTGCTATACGTCAAAGCGGGCCGGCGCGCAACACCTGCAAGGATGCGACGCTCTGTCCAGTGTCAGGTATTCCCATGACCTTATCCGAACTGGAGGTCAGCGCAGCAAAACCGGTTCCCATTTTGGCCGTCGCAGACCTTCGGTTCGGGATCTTGCCTATGGGAGACGGAAAAGCACCGGCAGTATGCCCGATAGTTGGGCGCCGTCGATCGATTCGAAAAACGGCAGGGCAACGAGGAATACCAGTCCGTCCAGCAGCGTCGTCCGCAGCAGGCGCGGCTTGAAGCTGCCGGTATCGCCTTCCTGATACAGCGAAAGCTTCGGGAAGAAGCGCGGCACCCGCGCCATATAGGTCTGGAATGGAGTTCCGAAGGCCTCCTTCAGGAACTTCTCTTCGCGCAGGATGACGACATGAAAGGCGGCGGCGCAAATCATCGCGAAGCCGATCGCCGCAGTGATCGAGCCCATCTGCGCGCCGACGCCGGCGGCAGCTATCGAGGAGAAGACATAGAGCGGATTGCGGGTGATCGAATAGGGTCCGCCGGTAACCACCTGGGAGGATTTGCGTCCGCCGATATAGAGCGTCGACCACAAGCGCCCGACAATGCCGAGAAAGATCAGCAGGACGCCGACCATTTCGATCGTTTCGTGCGGCACGCTTTCGGGAGGAAAAGCAGACTGGCCAAACAGCAGCGCTGCGAACATGACGACCACGAGGGCGGCAAGCACCATCCTGCGCGCGTGCTGATATCTGCTCAGCGCACGCTTGGCCTGCGCTTGTTCGGCCCGCGCCGATTTAGCTTCATTAAGCATGTCGGGAATCCGATCGTCGAGGAACTTCGCCAGCGATCGCAGCGTCTGGCCAAGAAACAGGCGCCCCGCCGATCGCCGGGACGCCTTGCAAGATGATTCAGGCGAATTTAATGCATGTCGCCCAAAAGCCTGCCCACGGGCTTCACCCGAGGTGCGCAGCGGTTTTGGGACAACGACGCGCGAGGAAAAGAAGCGAGAAGGCGGGTAGCATGTCCGCCTCCTTTGCCTGCCCATCCGGCTCAATACAGCCAGAAGAGGACGGGAATTACCCCGCTTTCCTGTCCGGACTCGATGAGTTCGAAAAACGGTATGGAAGCCACGAACATCAAGCCGTCGCGCAGCGTATGATTGAAGATGCGCGGTGTGAAGGTGACTTCGGCCTGATCGCGATAAAGCCGGGGATTGGGAAAAAACCGCGGCACGCGTGCGATGTAGTCCTTGTACGGCGCCCCGAGCACGGTCGTCAAATGCCGTTCCTCGCGCAGCGTGACGATGTAGAACGCGGCCGCGCACAAAACCGCCGACGCCACCGAGACGATCACGCTGCCGGTCTGGGCGCCGATGCCGGCGGCCGCTACGGTGGAGAAAAAATACAGCGGGTTGCGCATCACCGAATATGGGCCGGTAGCAACCACTTCGGCCGACTTGCGGCCGCCGATATAGAGGATCGACCAGAGCCGCCCGCCGATCCCGATCAATAGCAGGGCGATCCCGTACTGCCCCTCTATGCGTTCGTGGCCCAGTTCATCGTGCGTGGAGCCGCCGAAGATCAGCAAAGCGCAAAAAGCTCCGATCAGCAGTGCCAGCAGGACGCGCCGGCGCCGCTGATAGCGGCCCATTTCGTCGAACGACTTTTCAATCGGAGAACGTGCCGCAGCGGCCATGGGACAATCCTTTCGCCGCGAGGACCGGCAACCAGAATCCTTGTCGATGCAACTTGCGGAGAAATCATGGCGGAGACAAAAACAACAAAAGGCCGCCGAAGCGGCCTTTGCTTTTGACGGGATCGCTTTAGCGGGGCGCCAGCACCATCATCATCTGGCGGCCTTCGAGCTTCGGCTCAGCTTCGACCTTGGCGATCGGCGCCACTTCCTCGCGAACCTTGTTCAGAAGCTGCATGCCGAGTTCCATATGCGCCATCTCGCGGCCGCGAAAGCGCAATGTCAGCTTGACCTTGTCACCTTCCTCGAAAAACCGCCGGACCGCTTTCATCTTGGTCTCGTAATCATGGCTGTCGATGTTCGGGCGCATCTTGATCTCCTTGATCTCAATGACCTTCTGGTTCTTGCGCGCCTCAGCCGCCTTCTTCTGGTTGGCGTATTTCAGCTTGCCTAGATCGAGAATTTTTACGACGGGCGGCACTGCGTTGGGCGATATCTCGACCAGATCGAGCCCAGCCTCTTCGGCGAGCAGCAATGCGTCGTTGATGGAGACATCGCCATGGTTGTGGCCTTCGGCGTCGATAAGTTGGACCCGGGGAACCCGGATGTCACGGTTGGAGCGCGGGCCCTCCTTGGTGGGCGCCGTTGCTTTGAAAGGTCTGCGAATGGTCGTGGTCTCCTTGAGCCGTTTCGTTCAGGGTTTTCAATTCAGATTGCGAACGCGCCAATGTGGTGAGCGCGCGGCCGGAGTCAATAGCACAGCGTTCACAGGAAATCACCCTGTTCCCTGACTTCAGCCTGTACCAAACGAAGAAAGTTGCCGAGCACTTTTCGTTGAACCGCCAGCTGTGTCAAAAGACCTGCGTGAGGAGTGAGCCATGACCGCACCGGTTTTTATCGATGTCGACGGAACCAGCATTGCTGTCAGGCGCGCTGCGGGTGCCGCGCCAGGCATCGTCTGGCTCGGCGGCTACAAGTCGGACATGCTGGGCACCAAAGCCGAGAAGCTGGCGGAATGGGCGAGCGGACAAGGCCGGGCATTCCTGCGCCACGACTATTCCGGTCATGGCGAATCGGGCGGCGCCTTTGCCGATGGCACCGTCTCGAAATGGCTTTCGCAAAGCCTGGCTGTCTTCCACCATTTCACGCTAGGCAAGCAGATCCTGGTGGGCTCGTCGATGGGCGCATGGATCGCGTTGCGCATGGTCCAGGAATTGCGCCAAGAATTGCACAAATCGGGCGAGAACCGCATCGCCGGCCTGGTGCTTCTGGCGCCGGCGCCGGATTTCACCGCAGAGCTGGTCGAGCCGGCGCTGACCAAAGCGCAGAAGCGCGATCTTGCCAAAAAGGGTTATTTCGAGGAGCCGTCGGACTATTCGGCCGAGCCTTACATCTACACCCGTGCGCTGATCGAGGACGGCCGCAACAACCTGACAATGAACGGGCCGATCGACACCCACTGCCCCGTCCACATATTGCAAGGGCTGGCCGATGCAGACGTGCCGCCGAGCCATGCGCTGAAACTGGTCGGCCTGCTGCCGGCCGACGACGTCACGCTGTCGCTGATCCCCGACGGCGACCACCGCCTGTCGCGGCCTCAGGATCTCGACATGCTGGTGCGGGCGGTCGACGCCATGGTGCTGCAGGCAGGCTAAGAGACATGCGCATTCGTCGCGGCCGGCTGCAGCCCTCCTGGAATCCCTGTCTGCCGGCGGACGCGGATATCGTCAGAGGGATACGTGCTGCAACTAAAAAGCATTCAGCCGTTGCGGAATGTGTAAGCATATCCGTTGATGGCTGGAGCACCGCCGAGGTGGGCGTAGAGCACCTTGGATCCCTTGGGAAAATAACCCTTCTTCACGAGATCGATCGTGCCCTGCATGGATTTTCCCTCGTAAACCGGATCCGTGATCATGCCTTCGAGGCGCGCGCAGAGACGGATTGCTTCCTTCGTCTCCTGAGAGGGGACGCCGTAGACCGGGTAGGCATAATCCTCGATCAGGACGACATCATCCTCATTGAGCTCCTTGCCGAGTTCGACCAGCGTCGCGGTGTTCTGCGCAATGTTGAGTACCTGCGCCTTGGTCTGCGCCGGGGTGCAGGATGCGTCGATGCCGATCACGTTGCGTTCGCGGCCGTCCTTGGCGAAGCCGACCAGCATGCCAGCATGAGTTGAACCGGTGACGGTACAAACGACGATGTAGTCGAAGGCAAAGCCGAGTTCCTTCTCCTGCGCGCGGACCTCCTCGGCGAAGCCGACATAACCCAAGCCGCCATATTTATGCACCGAAGCCCCGGCCGGAATCGGATAAGGCTTGCCACCCTTCGCCTTCACATCCGCGATCGCCTGCTCCCAGCTTTCCCTAATTCCGATATCGAAGCCCTCATCGACCATCTGGACATCAGCGCCCATAATCCGGCTCAAAAGGATGTTGCCGACGCGATCGTAGATGGCATCTTCATGGGGTACCCAGCTTTCCTGCACGAGGCGGCATTTCATGCCGATCTTCGCCGCGACGGCCGCCACCATGCGCGTATGGTTGGATTGAACGCCGCCGATCGAGACCAGCGTGTCGGCGTTTGAGGCGATCGCGTCCGGGATGATGTATTCGAGCTTGCGCAATTTGTTGCCGCCGAAGGCGAGGCCGGAATTGCAATCCTCTCGCTTAGCGTAGAGATCGACCTTCCCGCCGAGGTGAGCGCCGAGCCGCTCCAGTTTCTCGATATGGGTCGGCCCGAAGGTGAGCGGATAGCGTTCGAATTTCTCGAGCATGAGAGTGCCCTCTCTTGTTCCTGTTCATTGCGATGTGATGCGGTGAACACTATCATCTTTGCCTTGAAAGGTGCTATCAAAGATCGGACTTAAAATGTCCGAGGCATCGCCTAACAGCGCGGAATTGTCATATAGCTTCAATTTTCAACGCCAATATCGGAAGAATCTTCCATGCGAGCACCGCTCGACCGGATCGACCTGAAAATGTTGCGCCTGCTCCAGGACAACGGACGACTGACCAATGCAGAGCTGGCGCAGTCGGTCGCTGTCAGCCCGGCGACGTGCCACCGCCGCACGCAGCGCTTGTTCGATGAAGGCTACATCAGCCATGTCAGGGCGGTGGTGATACCGCAGAAGGTCGACAGAGGCGCGCTGGTGATGGTTGGCGTCGTCCTCGACCGCTCGACCCCGGAGAGTTTCGCGGATTTCGAGAAGGCCGTCGCGAAACTGAAATTCATCCTCGACTGCCATCTGGTGGCGGGCGACTTCGACTATTTTCTGAAGATCAGGGTCGGCGACATGGCGGATTTCAACCGAATTCACGGAGACCAGTTGATCGCATTGCCCGGCGTTCGCCAGACGAGAACCTTCTTCGTGATGAAAGAGGTCGTCGATAACGCACCCCTGGATTTTTGAAACGGACATCCGAAGCATCAAGTCAATGCACCGGCGCCGGACTTTCGCTGCAGAACCGTCGGCCACCTTGCTTGCCGGCCTGGTCGTTCTTTCCCTTGAATCGGTCAAAAAGCGATAACCATTTCAAATGCTTGTCCGGTTTTGGCTGCGACTGTCTTGAATAGCCGTTTTTCCCTTCCCATTTCGATTCCACGCAGCCGGGATTGGCTGTCTCCAACTGAAGGATTGGGAGAAAATGAACACATCTGCATTGATCCGTCCGGCTTGGACGCCGGCGACCATCGCACTGATGGTGATCGGCTTTATGGTGTTCTGGCCGCTCGGCCTCGCCATGCTCGCCTACATCATCTGGGGCGACCGGCTTGAAGGCTTCAAGCGCGACGTCAACCGCGCGACCGACGGCATCTTCGCCGGCTGCCGCCGCGGTTCCGACAGAGCGGCGCGCTGGGGCCACGGCTCCGCCCGCACCGGCAACGTTGCTTTCGACGACTGGCGCGAAAAGGAACTCGAGCGGCTCAACGAAGAGCGCCGCAAGCTCGACGAGATGCTGAGCGAGTTCGACGAATATGCCAGGGAATTGCGTCGCGCCAAGGACCAGGAAGAGTTCGACCGCTTCATGGCGAACCGCAACAAGTCGACATCGCCCACAACCGGCGGCCCCACAAGCGGCGGATCGACCGGCTCGACGGGGACTGGCAAACGGGGTGGCAAATCCACGCCAGGCTTACTGGACGAGTAAGGCACTTGCCCCGATAAATAATCAAACACGGCGTCGCGTCAGCGGCGCCGTTTCTTTTTTGTTCTATTCGTTTTCCTCGAATCACGTATCGTCCCGCCATGTCATTCGGCTTCTTCCGCAACCTGACCAAACCCAGGCCCGCCCCCGTCGTGGAGCGAGAGCATTGTGTTGCCGGCCGCACGCTGCCGCTCAAGATCGTCGAGAGCGACCGGGCGCGGCGCCTGACGCTGCGGATCGATTCCGGCGGCCGCGGCTTGCGCATCACCGTGCCGCCGGGCCTGCGCCGTGGCGAAGTGGAAAAATTCCTGGACCGCCACCAGGACTGGCTGGAGCAGCGGCTGGCCAAGGTGCCCAACCGGCCGCAGGTGCGGCCCGGCATCAAGATACCGGTGCGCGGCGTGCCACATCGCATTGTTCATGAGCCCTCGAAACGCGGTACCGTCACGCTGTCGTGCGACGAACGCGGTCCGCTCATGATCGTGCATGGCGAGCGCGTGCACCTGCCGCGCCGCATCGCCGATTTCCTCAAGCGCGAGGCCAAGCGCGAGATCGAGCGGTTGGTGGTCAAGCACACCGGGACGATCGGCAAGCGCGCCAAGGCGATCCGCTTCAAGGACACGTCGAGCCGTTGGGGATCGTGCACCTCCGACGGCAATCTGTCCTTCTCCTGGCGCATCATGATGGCGCCGCGACCGGTCATAAATTATCTCGTCGCGCATGAGGTGGCGCATCTCAAGGAAATGAACCACGGCCCGAAATTCTGGAAATTGTGCGAGCAGCTCTGCCCCGACACCGAGCGCTGCAAAGACTGGCTCAAGCGCAATGGCGGCGCGCTGCAAGCGATCATGTTCGAGTAGAATGCTTGTAGGGAGCGGAATAAAAACTGTAGCGATCCTTCGCGCCCCCTCTGTCCTGCCGGACATCTCCCCCACGAGGGGGGAGATTGCCAGCTTCAGCGTCTTGCTGACTCCTGCGACGGGTGGAGATTGGCGAAAGCCGGCGTGACGTCCGATCTCCCCCCAAGTGGGGGAGATGTCCGGCAGGACAGAGGAGGGCGCTGTCCCGCCGGCATCAATAGGTTCTGCACTGCCGGTCAGTCATCATTCGCCGCGTTCAACTCCTCAGGGCGCAGCCCCTCGTCGGTATGGCGCGGCCATGGCAGGAAGTCCTTCTTGAAGGCGTCATTGCTGAAATAGTCGAGCGCGCGGTGTGCCTCGGCGCCGTTGAAGGCGGCCTTGTCCATCAGATGAGCAATGACCTCGCGGGCCTGCGCGACCTTCTGCCTGAGTTGGGCGACGGTTTCGTCTGCCATGCTTGTTTGCTCCCGCCTGTACTATCTGAAGTAAGGTAGCGCGTTCCGCGCTGGTGGCAAACAGGATGCTTTTTCTCGACTCTTTTGCCGTTTCGTGCCAATCCCGCGGCATGGCGCTCGACATCAAGATATGCGGATTGAAGACCGACAAGGCGCTGGCCGCGGCATTGGCCGGCGGCGCCAGCCATGTCGGCTTTATTTTCTTTGCCAAAAGCCCGCGCTATGTCGAGCCGGCGGAAGCCGGCCGCTTGCGTGAAGCGGCAATCGGCAAGGCCAAGGCGGTTGCCGTGACGGTCCACGCCGGTGATGCGTTCCTGGATGAAATCGTCGAAAAAATGCGCCCGGACATGCTGCAGCTGCATGGCTCGGAAACGCCGGAGCGGGTGGCCGAGATCAAGGCCCGCTATGGCCTGCCGGTGATGAAGGCGCTGCCGGTCAGCGAGGCTGCCGACCTGGAGCGGATAAGACCCTTCGTCGGCATTGCCGACCGTTTCCTGTTCGACGCCAAGCCGCCGAAGGGTTCGGAACTGCCGGGCGGCAACGGCATTGCCTTCGACTGGCGCGTTCTGGCCGGCCTTGACGCAGGCGTCGATTACATGCTTTCCGGTGGGCTCAACGCCGCCAATATCGGCGATGCCTTTCGGCTTGCCAACCCGCCCGGACTAGACATTTCCTCGGGCGTGGAAAGCGCGCCAGGCGTCAAGGACCCGGCGCTGATCGAACAGTTTTTCCGGGCCGTCAGAGCCGCGCGGGATACCCGCGCAGCCTGAAGGATAGAACCCGGAGCATGTCTCGGAAAATAGGAAACCGGTTTTCCGACAAGGACAAGCTCCAACCAAGAAGTAGGAGATCGGCGATGAACAAGCCGGCGATACCCAATTCCTTCCGCACCGGACCCGACGAGCAGGGCATGTTCGGCATCTTCGGCGGTCGTTTCGTTGCCGAAACGTTGATGCCGCTGATCCTCGACCTCGAGCGGCACTGGAACGAGGTCAAGGACGATCCGGATTTCAAGGCCGAACTGACTGACCTTTCAACCCACTATGCCGGGCGGCCGTCGAAGCTTTATTTCGCCGAAGGCCTGACCAGGCATCTTCGCGAGGTTTCCTCGGCGAAGGGTCTTGGGGGCGGCGCAAAGGTCTATTTCAAGCGCGAGGATTTGAACCACACCGGCTCGCACAAGATCAACAACTGCCTCGGCCAGATCCTGCTGGCCAAGCGCATGGGCAAGAAGCGTATCATCGCCGAGACCGGCGCCGGCCAGCATGGCGTGGCGTCGGCCACCGTGGCGGCGCGTTTCGGCTTCCCGTGTGTCGTCTATATGGGCGCCACCGACGTCGCCCGGCAAAGCCCGAACGTCTTCCGGATGAAGCTGCTCGGCGCCGAGGTGCGGCCGGTCACTGCTGGTCACGGCACGCTCAAGGACGCCATGAACGAAGCTCTCCGGGATTGGGTGACCAATGTCGAGGACACCTATTACCTGATCGGCACTGCCGCCGGCCCGCACCCCTATCCGGAGCTGGTGCGCGACTTCCAGTCGGTGATCGGCATTGAGGCGCGCGCCCAGATCCTCGAACAGGAAGGCCGGCTGCCGGACACCATCATCGCCGCCGTCGGCGGCGGCTCGAACGCCATCGGCCTTTTTCACCCGTTCCTCGACGACCGCAGCGTAAAGATCATCGGCATCGAGGCCGGCGGCCGCGGCCTCGACGGCATCGAACATTGCGCCTCGATGAACGCCGGCGCGCCCGGCGTGCTGCACGGCAACCGCACCTATCTCCTGCAGAACGCCGACGGGCAGATCATGGACGGCCATTCGATTTCGGCCGGCCTCGATTATCCGGGCGTCGGGCCGGAGCATTCCTGGCTGCGCGACAGTGGCCGCGTCGACTATGTGCCTGTTCTCGACGACGAGGCGCTGGAGGCGTTCCAGCTGACGACGCGCGTCGAAGGCATCATTCCGGCGCTCGAATCCGCCCATGCCATTGCGCATGCGGTGAAAATCGTACCCGCCATGGACAAGGACCAGATCGTCATCGTCAACCTGTCCGGCCGCGGCGACAAGGATGTGCATACGGTGGCCAATATGCTGGGCATGGAGATCTGATCATGACCACCCGCATCGACCGACGCATGGCCAAGCTGAAGGCCGAAGGCCGCCCGGCGCTTGTCACCTATTTCATGAGCGGCGACCCGGACTATGACACCGCTTTGTCGATCATGAAGGCGCTACCCACGGCAGGCGCCGACATCATCGAAATGGGCATGCCGTTTTCCGATCCGATGGCCGACGGCCCGGCGATCCAGGCGGCCGGCCTGCGCGCGCTGAAAGGCGGCCAGACGCTGGTCAAGACGCTGAGGATGGCTTCTGAATTCCGCGCCACCGACGATGAAACCCCGATCGTTTTGATGGGCTACTACAATCCGATCTACATCCACGGCGTCGACCGCTTCCTCAGGGATGCGCTGGCCAGCGGCATCGACGGGCTGATCGTCGTCGACCTGCCGCCGGAAATGGATGAGGAGCTTTGCATTCCGGCGCTGAAGGCCGGCATTAATTTCATCCGGCTGGCGACGCCGACCACCGACGACAAGCGGCTGCCCAAGGTGCTGCAA
This sequence comes from Mesorhizobium sp. WSM4840, assembly GCF_055811755.1. Lineage (NCBI taxonomy): Bacteria > Pseudomonadati > Pseudomonadota > Alphaproteobacteria > Hyphomicrobiales > Phyllobacteriaceae > Mesorhizobium > Mesorhizobium sp. WSM4840. The sequence continues at coordinate 219,501 of NZ_JBVVQD010000007.1, read as the reverse complement.
AATACCTCCGGCTTCGTCTATTACGTGTCGATGACCGGCATCACCGGCTCGGCGCTTGCCGACACCGGCAAGGTGGCGGCGGCGGTGAGGCGCATCAAGGGCCATACCGACCTGCCGGTCTGCGTCGGCTTCGGCGTCAAGACCGCCGAGCAGGCGCGCATCATCGGAGCGTCGGCCGACGGCGTCGTCGTCGGCACCGCGATCGTCAATGCCGTCGCCAATGTTCTGGGGCCGAAGGGTGAAAAGACCGCCGACCCGGCCGAGGCGGTCGCCACGCTGGTCAGCGGGCTTTCGCAAGGCGTGCGCGCGGCCCGCCTTGCTGCCGCCGAATAGTCTTGATCTTCTGGTTGACCATGATCTCCAGTGAAAACCGGTTTCCACTTTTCGGGATCATGGTCTAACTCTTCGTCAGGACAGGAGCCGACGCGATGAACTGGATCACCAATTACGTTCGCCCGAAGATCAATTCGATGCTCGGCCGGCGCACCGACATGCCTGAGAACCTCTGGATCAAGGATCCGGAGACCGGCGAGATGGTCTTCCACAAGGACCTGGAGCAGAACCAGTTCGTCATCCCGTCCTCGGGCCACCACATGAAGATCTCGGCCAAAGAGCGGCTGAGATTCTTCTTCGACGACGGCAAGTACGAGATGCTCGAAAACCCCAAGGTGGTGCAGGATCCGCTGAAATTCCGCGACGAGAAGCGCTACACCGACCGGCTGAAGGACGCCAAGGCCAAGACCGGGCTGGAGGACGCGATCATCAATGCGCTGGGCACCGTCGAGGGCCTGCCGGTGGTGGTGACCGTGCAGGACTTCGCCTTCATGGGTGGCTCGCTCGGCATGGCCGCCGGCGACGCCATCGTTCGTGGCTTCGAGGTCGCAGTGCAACGCAAGCGGCCGCTGATCCTGTTCGCGGCATCCGGCGGCGCCCGCATGCAGGAAGGCATCCTGTCGCTCATGCAATTGCCGAGAACCACGATCGGCGTCGATCGACTGAAGGAAGCCGGTCTTCCCTATATTGTCGTCCTGACCAACCCGACCACCGGCGGCGTCACCGCCTCTTACGCCATGCTGGGCGACGTGCACATCGCCGAACCCGGCGCGCTGATCGGCTTTGCCGGGCCGCGCGTCATCGAGCAGACCATCCGGGAAAAACTGCCCGACGGCTTCCAGCGCTCCGAGTATCTGATGGAGCACGGCATGGTCGACATGGTGGTGTCGCGGCTGGAGATGCGCCAGACGATCGCGCGGCTCCTGAAAATGCTGCTCAAGCTGCCGGAAGAAGAAAAGCCGCTGGAGCCGGAAATCCTGCCGCCGATCGCGCTCCCGGCGGAAGCACGCCCGCAAGCCTGACGCGACATCCGTCGTCGCTAACCGCGATTGCGCGCCATCTGTGGCGCTGTAGCATCTTGATTTCGCGCATGATCCTTTCCGAAAATCGATTTTCGATTTTCGGGGTCATGCGCTAGGATTCTCCCATGACCACGCTTGCCGCCGACCGCGAAATCGAAAGCCTGATGTCGCTTCATCCGAAGGGCTTCGATCTTTCGCTCGACCGCATTTCGCGGCTGCTGGAGCGGCTTGGCAAGCCGCAGGACCATCTGCCGCCGGTCATCCATATCGCCGGCACCAACGGCAAGGGCTCCTGCGCCGCGTTTTCGCGGGCGCTGCTCGAAGCGTCCGGCCACCGCGTCCATGTCCACACATCGCCACATCTGGTGAACTGGCATGAGCGCTACCGGCTGGCCGCCGATGGCGGCGGCAGGCTGGTCGAAGACAAGGTCTTCGCCGACGCCATCGCCCGCGTCGCCAAAGCCAATGAAGGCCAGAAGATCACCGTCTTCGAAATCCTCACCGCCGTCACCTTCCTGCTGTTTTCCGAACATCCGGCAGATGCCGTCATCATCGAGGTCGGTCTCGGCGGCCGCTTCGACGCCACCAATGTCATCAGCGAGCCGGCGGTGTCGGTGATCATGCCGGTCTCGCTCGACCACGAATCCTATCTCGGCGACCGTGTCGAACTGATCGCCGCCGAAAAGGCCGGCATCATCAAAGCCGGTTGCCCGGTGGTCATCGGCGCGCAGGAAAGCGAGACGGCGCTGCAGGTGCTTATCGAAACCGCCGAGCGGCTCGACTGTGCCGCCTTCGTCTATGGCCAGGATTTCCTCGCCTTCGAGGAAAACGGCCGGATGGTTTATCAGGACGAAGACGGGCTGATGGACCTGTCGCCACCGCGCCTGCCGGGGCGCCACCAGTTCGCCAATGCGGCGGCGGCTATTGCGGCAGTCAAGGCGGCGGGCTTCGAAATCAGCCATCGCGTCGCCGACAAGGCGATGGCCAAAGTCACCTGGCCGGGGCGGATGCAAAAATTACCGCAAGGCAGGCTGACGGAACTGGCGCCAAAGGGCGCCGACATCTGGCTCGACGGCGGCCACAATCCAGGCGCCGGCGTGGTCGTCGCCGAGGCATTGGCCGAGCAGGAGGAAAAGAACCCGCGGCCGCTGTTCCTGATTTCCGGCATGATCAACACCAAGGACCAGAGCGGCTATTTCCGCGCCTTCAAGGGCCTGGTGCGGCATGTCTACACGGTACCAGTGAGCCTCAGCGAGGCCAGCGTGCCGAATGACGAACTGGCGATCCGCGCCGTCGAGGCCGGCCTGTCGGCCGAACCGGTGAGCTCCGTCGCCAACGCGCTGATGCTGCTGCGCGACACGTGGGACGGACCGCCGCCGCGCATCCTGATCAGCGGCTCGCTCTATCTGGCCGGCGCAGTGCTGGCCGAAAACGGCACGCCGCCGGTCTGAGGCGCTGGTTCACCAGGCCACGATGACGCCGGATTTCGTCAGATCACCGCGAGGAGCCAGTCATGATCAAGGTAAAGCAGCTCGCTCACGTTTGCATCTTCGCGGATGACCTCGAAGTGACGCGAAGCTTCTATCGGGACGTCCTCGGCATGGACACCCAGTTCAACTTCCTGCGCGACGGCAAGATTTTCGGTTTCTACCTCAATTGCGGCAGCCGCAGCCACATCGAGGTGTTCCAGAAAGATGAGGCCAGCTATAGCGACTTGAACCAGATCAACCACTTCTGCCTCGAAGTGGAAAACATTGACGCCGCGATCGCCCACGTAAGGTCGAAAGGCGTTGATATCACTTCAAAGAAACACGCGTGCGATGATACCTACCAGGCATGGATTCGCGATCCTAACGACGTGAAGATAGAACTGTTTGAATATACCGAGAAAAGTGCACAGTTCGTCGGAGGCGATCGTATCGCGGATTGGTGACCGCGCCTCCAGCCCTGGCGGCCTGAGACGGCCTTGGTGGATTACTTCAGCTCGATCTCGATGAAGGCGTACTCGCCTTCATTAGCATTGATGACGTCATGCTCCACGCCCTCCTTGCGGAAATAGGGCGCCCCCTTCTTCATTTCGGCGAAGGATTCGCCGTCCTTGGTCAGGAGCTTGAGCTTGCCGTCCATCAGCGGCACGATGACATAATCGTGGCCATGACGGTGCCAGCCGGTGTTGTCGCCTGGGGCGAAGCGGTATTCGGTGACGATGACGCGCTCATTGTCGATGAAGACGGTGGCCTTGGCGGATCCGGTCATGTCGTTCTCCTGCTTTAAGCCAGACAAGAGCATGAGGCGGCAAGTGGCGAGTGCCAGGGCGGACCAGCGCATGACCCAGAAAATCGGATTCGATTTTCTGGGTCATGCGCAAGATCAAGTCCTACAGCGTCCTTTGCGCGTCCAAGAGGACGCGCGGCGCTGTAGATGACGCCACGAAAAAGCCCGGCGCGAGGCCGGGCTTGAATGCAGAGATTCAGGGTCGGATCAAGCGAGATTGCCATTGATCCAGTGCGACAGCGCTGTCTTCGGCGCGGCGCCGACCTTCATGTCGGCCATTTCGCCGCCCTTGAAGATCATCAGCGTCGGGATCGAACGCACGCCGAACTGCGCGGCAAGCTCGGGATTCTCGTCAATATTGAGCTTGGCAATCTTGACCTTGCTGCCGAGTTCGATGGCGATGTCTTCCAGCGCCGGCGCGATCATCTTGCACGGCCCGCACCACTCCGCCCAGAAATCGACCACGACCGGCTCCTTGGCATCAAGCACATCGGTCTGGAAATTGCTCTTGTCGACCTTGACGGTGGCCATGCGAAAATCCTTTCGAGAGTTATTGTCGCACCAAATGTGGTGGTGGTCGCGCCCTTCTTCAAGCAGCTGTTGTGTCACGCTCCCGTGAGTCGGGCAAGGGCGTCGTCCATGACCACCGGCGGCAGCTCGATCAGCCGCGGCGCTTCCGTGAACAGCAGCGCCGCCGAGACCTCATGCCGGGGATAAAGCGGCTGGAGCAGCGCGCGATAGAGCGCGAGTTGCAGGACATAGGCCGGTGGAACGTCCGACAGGATTGCAGGCGCCGGCCGGTTGGTCTTGTAGTCGACGATCGACACCTTGCCTGATGTGACCGCCAGCCGGTCGATCTTGCCGGAGATCGAGCGCAGCTTGCCCTTGACCTCCAGGCTGCCCATGACCGCGACTTCAGCGCGTGAATTCGGCGCAAACAGCTGATCGAAACGGCTGTCGGCAAGGATCGCTGCCACCGAGGCCAAGGCCTTGTCGCGCTCGGTTTCAGGCCATTGCGCCCCGGCGCACCTGAGATAGCGCTCAGCGGCATCGCGGCGTTCGGCCTCCGCAATGCCGGGCAGCATCTGCAACAATTTGTGCAGCGCCAGCCCCCGCATCACGGCAAAGCCAGGCTCCGCCTCGGTGTCCAGCACCGGCGAGCCGGTGTCGATTACCGCTTCCCTGGCCTCGTCGATCAATGCCGAGGCACCGGACGGCGACAGCGGCCGCGGCAGATCCTCGAACGGCGGCAAGGGCTGGAACAGGGTCTTCGGCAACGGCTCGAACTGTAGCGTCTGCCGCGCCTCTTCGGCGGCCGCCAGTGCGACGGGCGGCAATTTTGTCACGTGAAAGCGATGCACGGTCTCGCCGGTGGCGGGGTGCTGCCGCTCGATGCTTTCGCGGGCGCCGACCAGCGCGCGGCTGACGATCGAATGCCAGGTGCCGGCGTTCGGTGCCCGCTTGCCGTGATAGCCGCAGACGATCAGCCGGTCCTCGGCGCGGGTCATGCCGACATAGAGCAGCCGGCGGTATTCGTCGTCGGCCAGCTCGCGAGCGCGGACCGAAGCGGCCCGCGAAAATCCATTGGCGACATCGCTGGCCGAGCGCCAGAGATAGCCCTTGCCGTCCCAATGGTCGCCCGAGCCATCGAACGGCATCAGTCTCGGCAGATGCTGGTCGCTAAACGGTGCCGAGCCACCATCGACCAGGAACACGACAGGCGCCTCCAGGCCCTTGGCGGCATGCACGGTCATGACGCGAACCTCGTCGCGGGTCTGGTCCATTTCACGCTTGATCTCGGGGCCGGCATTTTCCAGCGTCGACAGGAAGGATTCCAGTCCCGGCAGGCCGGTCCGTTCCTCGGCCAGGCAGAAGCTCAGGAACTCATCGAGGATGTCGCCGGCTTCCGGCCCGAGCCGCGCGATCATCTTCTTGCGCAGGCCGTCGCGGGCGAGAGCCCCGGCATAGAATTCGAACACCGGCTTGAATGCGGCCTCATCAGACCATGTGTCGAGTTGGGCAACGATTGCGGCCAAGGCGGCGCTTTCGCCGGCTTGCTGCCTGAGCGAAGCGATCACTGAGAGGCCGGACGGCCGCTCGCCGGCGAGCGCGAAAAGCATCTCTTCCGAAATATCGAAAATCGGGCTGCGCAGCACGGCGGCAAGCGACAGATCGTCCTCAGGCTGGACAAGAAAGTGGCCGAGCGCGATCAGGTCCTTTACCGCGATATGGCCGGGCAGGCTGAGCCGGTCGGCGCCTGCGACCGGTATGTCGCGGCGCTTCAGTGCGCGCGTCAGCGCATGGACGAAACGATCGCGCTTGCGCACCAGCACCAGCACATCGCCGGGCCGAAGCTTCTTGCCGCGGCCTTCGATGATCTCGCCGGCGCCGATCCAGCCGGCAATGGTCGCCGCGACGTTTTCGGCGACACGCACCGCCGGCGCATGGGCGTGGTCGACGGCTTGTGTCCAGTCGTCGGGTTCGTCGACGACGTCGGCACCGATCGACGGCCAGACCTCGACATAGCCCGGCGCATCGGTGCGGATCGCCTTGTGGTTCAGCGGATCGGGATCGTGGCTGATGCCGCGCCGCACGACCGGGTCGGCAAAGACACGGTCCACCGCCGCAAGCACGTCGTCGGTCGAGCGGAAGGACCAGGTCAGCTTGAGATCGGCGAAGGCGGCGTTGGCGTCGCGCACCCTTCCGGAAAACAGCAGCCTTGACTCGGCGAAGGAATCGGGCGCCGCTCCTTGAAAGGAATAGATCGACTGCTTTTCGTCGCCGACGGCAAAGACCGTGCGGTGAACCGCGTCGCGCGCGCCGAGCCCGGCAAAGAATTCCTCGGCCAGCCGCTTCACCACCTCCCATTGGTCGGGACTGGTGTCCTGCGCCTCGTCGAGCAGGATATGGTCGATGCCTTGGTCGAGCTTGTATTGAACCCATGGACCGGCATCGGGCCGCGCCAGGAGATTGACCGTTCGGGTGATGAGGTCGTTGAAGTCGAGAAAGCCGCGCGCGCGCTTCAAATGCTCGTAGCGGGCGATCAGCCAGTCGGCGATGGTCAGCGCGGCAAGTGTGCCCTCGACCATCCTGAACAAGGCCAGCCGATCGGAGATTTCGAGGATGGCATCGGCCGCCGCCTGATAGCGCTCGGCAAGATCCGGCAGCCGGTCGAGCAACGCTTTCTTGAACGTCTTTGCCGGCTCATAAGGCTCGCCATCCGCCCGCAGGAAGGCTTTTGCCAGCAATTGCAGCCGGCGAACCGGATCATTCTCGGCGAAGGCAAGATGGGCGTAGGGCAGCAAATTGTTCAGCACGATGCGGGCATCGGCGGCTTCGGCAGCGCGGGCAAAGGTGACGAAATAGTCCGGCAGGAAGCCCGGCAGCGGCCAGACGGACGCCGCCAGGCCTTCGGCGGTAATGCCGGCACGAAACCTAAACTCGTCGAAGAGCGCCCGGAAACCATCGCCGCCGGCCGCGCTGATGAAGGCGCGCAAGCCGTCGCGCTTGCGCACGATCTCGGCCAGCAACGCGTCGAGCCCATGTTCGCCGCCGCGCTCCAGAATGGTGGCGAATGCCTCGGCCAGTCCCGCATCGCCGGCGGCCGTGCCCGAGATCATGTCACGGCGGGCGGCGGCGAAGAGCGACGCCTCCATCTGCGGATCGAGCATTTCGAAATGGGCCGGTATGTTGGCCTCTAGCGGAAACTGGTGCAGCACCGATTCGCAGAAAGCGTGGACGGTCTGGATCTTCAGCCCGCCCGGTGTCTCCAGCGCCTCGGCGAACAGCCGGCGGGCGCGGCGCATGGTTTCGCGATCGGGTTGGCGGCCGTCCAGCGCCGCTATCTTTGTTGCCAGTTCGGCGTCGCCAAGCGCCGTCCATTCGGACAGCGTCGAAAACACCCGGTTCGACATATTGGCGGCGGCGGCGCGGGTGTAGGTCAGGCACAGGATCTTCGATGGATCGGTGCCGCGCAGCAAGAGCCTGATGACGCGCTGGGCCAGCACATGGGTCTTGCCCGATCCGGCATTGGCCGACACCCAGGCGGAATTTTTCGGGTCGGAGGCGCTTGCCTGGCTGGCGTCGGTGTCGGTCGGGATGGGATAGGCCTTCTTCATGCCTCCCCTCCTTCGTCGTCGGCGTCGCCGCCGGCGGACCATTCGAGCACGCGGGCGAGATGGTCGTAATCGCCGTCGGTCTCGCCCTCGCGGAACGGCAGCGCGCGTGACAAATAGCCGGTCGTCGGGTCGGCATAATGGATCAGCAGTTTTTCGAGCCGCGCCCAGGCCTCCTCGGCGAGATCGGCGGCGGTTCGCGGCTTGCGGTTGTATTCGAGGATGGATTCCTCGAATACCTCGCCGTTCGGCTTCAGCCTGATGAAGGCCAGCTGCGACGGCTCGCGCGCGCCAAGCCCTTTGAAGGCGCCGCGCCTGAGCAGCGCGCCCTCGAGCGCCAATTGCGGCGAAAGCAGCGTATGGGCCTGCGCCTTGGACGGCGAGGAGCCGGTCTTGTAGTCCAGGATGTCGGCCATGCCGCCAGCCAGGAGATCGACGCGATCGGCATAGCCGGACAGCGTCACGCCGGACTGGCCGACGCCGGTTTTCTCGGCGCGCTCCTCGGCGTGGCGCCGTGTCACGGCGAAGGCGCGGCCGCGCTCCCATTTGATGATGCCGGCGGCGAGCTTTTCGAAGCGTGGCCACCACACCGCCTCGACATCGGGAGGAAGGGCCGCCTCGGCAAAGCATTGGCGGCCGGCGGCGATGAGGCCGTCCAGCGCCTCCGGCACAAGCGGATCGGCCACTGTCCGCGAGAAAAGATGCAGGATGGCGTGAAACAGCGTGCCGCGCTCGGCGGCGCCCGGGTCGCGGATGACCGGATCGAGCGGCATCAGGCCAAGAATCCTCCTGGCATAGACTGCGTAAGGGTCGCGCCGCAGCGTCTCGATCTCGGTGACGGAGAAATGCTGAGGCCGCACAGCCAGCGGCGGCTTCGGCTGCGGTCGCGGCGCGAAGTCTCTTCTTTCGCCGGCATCGAGCGCACGGGCCCAGGACAGGAATTCATCACCACGCCGGCGAAGCACCGCCGCATGGTCCTTGCCGATGAAGGTCAGGAGGCGTTGCAGCCAGCGCGACGGCACCGCCGGCGCGTCGCCCGAGCGGGCGGAGCGCGCCAGCACCACTTTCTTCGCCCCCATCGCCATCTGGAAATCATGGGCGGCCAAGCCGATGCGCCGTTCGGGCGGTTCGAGATCGATGCCGGTCTTCATCAGCCGCGACATGAAGCGGTCGCTTTCCGGCTTGCGCGGCCACACGCCCTCGTTGAGCCCGCCAATGACCAGCGTGTCGACGTTCTGCAACCGGGCTTCCAGCGCACCCCAGATGGCGATGTTCCTGTCGGTGCCTTGTGCCGGCTTGACGGTTTCGGGCGCGATCAGCGCCTCCATCACGTCAGGCCATTCGTCCGCCGCGAAGGAGAACGACGCCGAGGCAGCGACCAGCCCGCGCAAGAGCTCGGTTAGCTTTTCGCCGGCATCGCCGGCATAGAGCTCGCTCAGGCTACCATCCGCGGTGCGGCCAAGACTTTCGAGCGCGACGACGTTGGCCCGGGTCAATTCGGCAAGATCTGTTTCGGCTTGACTGCGAAAGGCGATCAGCGGCGCCAGCGCGGCGGCAAGGCGGATGAGCAATTCGCGGGCGCCCTCGATGTTTCGCACAGTCAGGCGGGAGAACCAGAAAGGCGGGCGGGTGCCGTTGCCCACGCCGGTGAGACGGGCCTCGAAGAGCTCTGGCAGCAATGCGATGTCGGGGCGGCCGGTGCCGCCGCGCAGCGCCACCAGTTCGACGATCTCCGCCGCACGACGGACGCTTGCGCGTTCCAGGCCGAGGCCAAGCAGCGGGTGCTTGAGCAGCGACAGCAGGGCGACCGGGTCGCCAGGACGGAACACAGCCTGAAGCGCCAACCTGAGCAGGCTGGCGGCAGGCGTGTTGGCGAGCGGCGTGCCGCCCGAATCGTCGGCGACGACGCCAAAGCGCAAGAGCTCGACTGAGACGCGCCGCGCCAGGGCGCGGTCGCCGGTGACGAGTGCAGCGCGCTGGCCGGGGTGTTCGACGGCACGTTTGAGCGCGACGGCGATCGCTACGGCTTCGTCGCGTTCGCCGGCGGCTTCGAGAAGCGTCACGTCGACGAAGGCGTCAATGATGTCACCGGCGGCGAAACCGGCGCGCGTCTCGGCCCACAGCTCAGTGGTTTCGGCAGGCCGCAGCGCCTCGCCGACAAGGGCGGCGCGCAGCGTGAGCGGCCTTTTGGCAATGGCGATCTCCTCGACATCGCCGCGCAGCACGCCGATCTTGCCAATCAGTTTTGCCAGGCCGTATTGCGGATGGCCGAGCAAGGCCGGCCGCGCGCCGGGCGCCGCAATTGCCTGGAATGACGGCTCATCCAGCATCAGGTCGAGGCCGGGCAGCACGACCGCGCCGCTGGGCAGGCCGGCGATCACCGCGAGCAGTTCGGCGGTGGCGGGAATAGACCCGGTGGAGCCGGCGGCGATCACCGGTCCGGCCGGCGGATTGCGCTTCAGCCGTGCTGCTTCCAGCCTTATCAGCGCATTGCGATGCGCGGCCGGGTTGGAGCGATTGCGTTCCTCGAGGAGGTTGGGCCAGTTTTCGGTGACGATGCTCAGGAAATCGAGCGTCACTTGCCACCAGCCGGCGAGGTTGCCGGTCACCAGATCGGCGAGCTTGGTCCAGTCCGTACCTTCCGTCTCGATCTCGTCCATCAGCCGAGCCAGGTCGCGCGCCAGCCAGATGGCGTCGGCGGCGGAGGCCGGCACGACGATCTCTTCGTCGAAAAGTGCCGCGACATGCGCCGGCAGGCGGCGTTTCCAGGCGCGGACCAGCGGCGCCAGCAGCAGCAGGCGCTCGATCGCGGCGATCGGCGGTGCGAGCTCGATGGCGGCCGACGCGTCGGCCTCGAATGAAGCTTCGTCATCGTCGAACTCGCCGAGCGGGCGGATGACCGGCAGAATCGCCGAGCGGCCGCCGAGACGGTCGACGAATACGCCGCGCAGCGCCCGTGCGGCTCGGCGCGTCGGCACGTAGATGGTGGCGTCGGCCAGCGCCAGCGGGTCGCCGTCGAAGCTGAAACCGGAAACGAGGCGCCCTGACAGCAGGGCCTCGGCCAGCGTCGGCAGAAACGGCGCTCCGGGCGGGATCGAGAAAACGCGGCGGGAGCCGCTCATTTCAACTCGGTGAGAGCGCTGGTCAACTCGGTAAGAGTGCCGGGCGACTCAGCAAGAGCGGTGGCAACGGCCGCTTCCGCAAGCGGAATGGCGTCGGGCGTGCCGACGGTGATCCAATGGCCGTGCATCACCATGCCGTACAGGCGGCCGGCTGCGATGGCCGCATCGAAATAGGCGTTGAGCGAGTGTGGGCCGGCCGGCGCATCCTTGAAAAGCCTGGGATGGACGATCGCCGCGCCGGCATAGATCAGGCCTGTCGGGTCACCTTTCGAACGCCGCAAGGCGCCGTCCGGCGCCATCAGGAAATCGGTGCCGCCGCTGTGTCCGGTTGCTGACTGGGGATCCGCGAGCATCAGCAGAATATCCATTCTCGCCGCGTCCCATGCAAGGGCGAGGCGGGCAAGGTTGGGCACGCCGCTATCGATCCAGAAGGTGTCGGCATTGACGATGTAAAAGGGAGCCCCTCCCAGTTCCGGCAAAGCATGGACGATACCGCCGGCGGAATCGAGCAGTCTTTCGCTTTCGTCGGAAATGACGACGCGCGGCGCGCGGCGCGCGGCGACGTGGGCGACGATCTGCTCGGGAAAATAATGGACGTTGACCATGGCCTTGTCGACGCCGGCACGAGCCAAGCTGTCCAGGCTCCAGTCGAGCAACGTCTTTCCTGATATCTTGACCAGCGGCTTCGGCATTGTGTCGGTGATTGGCCGCATGCGCTTTCCGAGCCCGGCGGCAAGCACCATTGCGGTTTTGAGGCGTGTCGTCACAGCGACCGTTCCTCCAGTAGGCCGTGGGTGGTATAGAAATCCCGCAAGCTGGCCAGCCCGGGATGCGCCAGCGCCCGCCGGAGATAATCGCGAATGCGCGGCAGGTGTTTCAGATAATAGGGCTTGCCGTCGCGCTTTTCGAGCCGGACGAAAATGCCGAGAATCTTCGAATTGCGCTGCGCCGCCATGATCGCATAGGTCTCGACGAATTCGTCTTCGTTAAAGGCGCCAGCCTTATGGCGCGCGGCGATATAGGCGTCGAGCGTTCGCCGCTCGATCTCAGGCGAAAGCGTGACGCGCGCATCCATGGCCAGCGAGGCGAGATCGTAGGCGGACGGGCCGATCAGCGCGTCCTGGACATCGACGATGCCGAGGCGATCGTGACCGGTACGCTCGCCGCGCCAGATGATGTTGGGCGAATGAAAGTCGCGCAGCGTGAGCGTGTATTCGCGCCCCTCCAACCGGTCGAGAACCGCATTCCATTCCTTTGTATAGCCGGCGCGCAATGCATCGCTTGCCGGGGCGCCTGATATCGCCGGCACATACCAGTCGAGCAGCAATTCGGCTTCGATCATCATGGCGTCGCGGTCGAAAGGCGGCACGTCGTGAAACACACCGGGCGCGGCCTCGATGCGATCGGGCCATGCCTTGCCGTGCATCATGGCAAGCAGTTCGGCAGCCGCCGCGTAGCGCTCCGCCGCCGGCTGACCGTGCTGGCCGAGAAATCCCTCCGAGCCAAGATGCTCCAGCAGAAGAAAGCCCTGGTCCAGATCCTGCGCGTGGATTTCCGGGGCGCTGACGCCACCGGCCCGCAATGCCCGATCGACGGCGACGAAGGCCGCGACCGATTGCGCGGTGCGGGCGATCACCGCATAGGGCTTGCCGTCGCGGACCGGCGGCCCGAGCACTAGCCGCGGCGAGTTCATCAGCACGCGCGGCGGCAGGCCGGCCAGCGAGACGATCTCATAGGAGCGGGCCGAGGCGTCGCCGATAAAATAGCGTCTTTGCGCTTCACCCCAGCCAGCTCTTTCGAGAAACTCGCGCATGGCCAGCGATCGTGCCGCTCGCTCGACGGCAGCGCCTTGTCCCGACAATCTCGCCAGGCGTCCGTCGTCCTGATGGACCAGTTCGATCAGAACCGAAGTCTTTGGCAAATAGGCCTCTGCCCGTTCCGGCCATTCGACCAGGGCAGCGCCTTGCGCCAGCGCCTCGTCGAAACCCAGTTCGTCCAGTTCGGACGCCGAGGACAGGCGATAGAGGTCGAAATGATGGACGGGAACACGCGCCTCATAGCTCTGGACGAGCGTGAAGGTCGGGCTCGGCACGTCGAGACCGGCATCGTCGGTCATTGCCCTGATCAGCGCCCGCGCCAAACTCGACTTGCCGGCGCCGAGATCGCCTTTGAGCGCCAGCACGTCGCCGGGGCGCAGCGACATGGCCAGATCCTCGCCCAGCCTTGCGGTCGCAGCCTCGTCGGCGAGAAAACGCTCCAGCACCACGCCTGTCATCGAGCGCGCTACTCGGCCGCCGCGCGGATGCCGGACGGCGTATCCGGAAAGGCACAAATGACGGTGGTGCCCTTGTCCTTGCCGGTCTCAATGCGGACGCTGCCGCCATGCAGCTCGACAAAGCTCTTGACGATCGACAGACCGAGGCCGGCGCCGCGCCGGCGGCCGCCATTGGTGCGCGGTTCGAAACGCCGGAACACCGAATCGAGCAGGTCGGGCGGCATGCCGGGACCATCGTCGTGAACGGAGAATTCCACGCCTTCGGCAAGCGAGCGACAGGCGAGCGTGATGGTGCTCGCCTCCGGAGCGTAGTTCGCGGCATTGCTCAGCAGATTGTAGAGGATCTGGCGGATGCGGATTTCATCGCCGTGGAACGTCTTTGGCGCGGTGGCCGCGTCGATCTTGAGCCTGATCGAATGCTCTTCCAGCCGGTCGGCAACAAGTTCGGCGGCGGCGGCGATGGTCCGGTCGACGTGAACTTCGGAGATGTCGAGCTCCATGATCCCGGCATCCACGGTTGCCAGGTCGAGGATGTCATTGACGATGGTGAGCAGGACCGCGGAAGACGAGCCGACATGCTCGACATATTCGCGCTGCTTCTGGCTCAATGGCCCGGTCGACGGCAGCGAAAGAAGCTCGGTGAAGCCAATGATGTTGGTCAGCGGCGAGCGCAATTCGTAGGAGACGTGCTGCACGAACTCGTTCTTGAGCTGGTCGGATTTCTCCAGCGCCTCGTTCTTGTCCTTCAGCGCACGCTCGACATTGACGCTGTCGGTGACGTCGACGAAGGTCATCATCACCTGCCCGTTTGGCAGCGGGATCATCGCGTAGCGCAGCACGGTGCCGTTGTTCAGCTCGGTCTGGCCGTGGCGGTCGCGGCGCTCGTCGTCGAAACCGGTGATGGCGGCAACGAACCCGCGCCAGGGGCTGTCGGCGGCGCGCCGGTCGCACAGATCGCGGATCGTGGAGACGTGAATGTTGGGCTTGGCGGCGTCAGCGTCCAGCCCCCAAAGTGCTGCGAATGCCGGGTTCGACAATCTGAGCCTGCCGTCCGGGCCGAACACGGCCACGCCTTCGGCAAGATTGTCGAGCGTCTCGCCCTGAACCCGCACCGCGGTCTGATAGCGGCTTTCAAGGTCCATCTTCTCGGTCAGGTTCTCGAATACCCAGGTCACGCCGCCCTTGGGTTGCGGATTGGCGACGACGCGGATGGTCTTGCCGTCCGGCAGATGCCACCAATGTTCCTGCGACTCGACCGCGCGATAGGCGCCAAGCAGGCTTTCCTTCCAGCGCCGCCATTCGGGTTGCTCGGCGATCTTGCCTTCGCTGCGCAGCCGATCGAGCAACAAGGCGTTGTCGGGAGCGCTGTGCAGGAAGCCGCTGTCGAGACCCCATAGTTTCTGGAACGCCTGGTTGAAAAACCGCAGCTTTTCGTCGGTATCGAAAATCGCCACGGCGGTGTTGAGCTGATCGAGCGTGTCGGCGTGGCTCCGCACGGTCCGCTCATATTCGTTACGGATGGCTTCGATGGCGCTGGTGTCGCAGGCAAGACCCGCCGAGCCGTCGGCGCCAGCGAAGTCGGTCACGGCGAACATGCGGCGGTCGCCTTCGATCACGGTGGAAAGCGCCTGCTCGAAGACGGGATGCGACTTGTGCTGCGCAGCGATTGCTTCGCGCGCCTGGCCACCCAGGAATTCCTTCGCGTCGCGAACTGCAGCTTCGGCGTTTTCCGCCTCGACCGCCTTGGCATAGGCGCGGTTGACCCATTTCAGCCGCCCGTTCGCCGTGCGCAGCCATGCTGGCATGCTGAGTGCGTTGAGAAGGCCGAGCATGGTGTCATAGTCGGCGGCGAGACGCTGGTTCTCGATTTTCAGCCTGGCCTCGCTTCGCTGCGTTTCTGAAAGCGAGACGAAGCGGACGACCACGTGTGCTGCGCTCTTGCGCCCGTGCACTTCGAGCGGCGCACCGGCCTGCGATTCGATGACGAGATCGAACGGCTTCGCCTTTTCCCGCAGCCCCGCCACGGCATTTTCGAGCGCCGCCGCCGAGCGCGGCATCAGCCAACGGCCGAAGGCGAGGAAGGCGGCACGGTCTTCCGGAGCGCCGCTTTCAACGGGCAATGTCCCGACGAGCTCGGGCTTTTTGTTTTCCGAGGCCCATACGACGACACGCTGGCCGCGCAGGTTGAGCAGCGCCTCGGAGCGCTGCAGCGCAGCATTGACGTCGGCCAGGCGGGCTCTGAGTTCGACATTCTGCGCCGAGGTGCGCGCCCGTTCGCGGATCAGGAAAATGGCCGAGACAAGTGCGGCACCCATGACGCCGACAAACATCGCGAGTTGCATGACCTCGACCGTGCTGACCGACAGCCCGGCTTTGGACGCAGCAGCGGGTCCAGCATGTGCCGAAAGGCCAAGCAGCGGACCGACGAGCGCGGAAGAAGCAAGCAATTTTCCGACGCGGCTGCCAGCGCGCCATAAGAGGCTTCCGCCTCTGGCAGCGGAACCCATGGTCACCGAATCGTTGTGGCCGCCGGAAACGGCCTGTCCCGCGCAAGGCGGGTAATCCCCCGGCATGTCCTGGTCCTCTTCGCCGCCTGAATGCAAGACCGCCCTGATGCGGGTGTCGGCCCTCGTCCCCGGACCCGCGAATCAGCACCATAGCGCTTGCGCGAATCGGCGTGAAGAATCAATCAGCGCAAAAATAAAGCCGGGCGAAAAGTCAATCGCCCGGCATCAATATCTAGTGGTAATTTCCGCTGTGGTTAATAGCGGTAGTGTTCCGGCTTGAACGGTCCCTGCGGGGTCACGCCGATATAGGCGGCCTGTTCGCCGGATAGTTCGGTAAGCCGGGCGCCGAGCTTGTCGAGATGCAGGCGCGCGACCTTTTCATCGAGATGCTTCGGCAGCACATAGACTTGGTTCTGATACTGGCCGGGCTTGGTGTACAGCTCGATCTGGGCCAGCACCTGGTTGGTGAAGGACGCCGACATGACGAAGCTCGGGTGGCCGGTGGCGTTGCCGAGATTGAGCAGGCGACCTTCGGACAAAAGGATCATCCGCTTGCCGTCCGGGAAGGTGATCATGTCGACCTGCGGCTTGATGTTGGTCCACTTCAGGTTGCGCAGCGACGCCACCTGGATCTCGTTATCGAAGTGGCCGATATTGCCGACGATCACCATGTCCTTCATCGCCCGCATGTGGTCGATGGTGACGACATCCTTGTTGCCGGTGGTGGTGATGATGATGTCGGCGGTCGGGGCGGCATCTTCGAGCGTGACGACTTCGAAGCCGTCCATCGCCGCCTGCAATGCGCAGATCGGATCGACCTCGGTGACCTTGACGCGGGCGCCGGCGCCCTTGAGCGATGCCGAAGAGCCTTTGCCGACGTCGCCATAGCCACAGACGACCGCAACCTTGCCGGCCATCATCGTGTCGGTGCCGCGGCGAATGCCGTCGACCAGCGATTCCTTGCAGCCATATTTGTTGTCGAATTTCGACTTGGTCACGCTATCGTTGACGTTGATCGCCGGAAACGGCAGCAGGCCCTTCTTCTGCAACTGATAGAGCCGGTTGACGCCGGTGGTGGTCTCTTCGGTGACGCCGCGGATCGCTTCCTTCTGCTTGGTGAAGAAACCGGGCGATGCCGCCATCCGCTTCTTGATCTGGGCAAACAGGATTTCTTCCTCCTCGCTGCCCGGATTGGAGAGCACATCCTCGCCGGCTTCGGCACGCGCGCCGATCAGGATGTACATGGTGGCGTCGCCGCCATCGTCGAGGATCATGTTGGAGGTGCCGCCATCGGCCCACTGGAAGATCTTGTCGGTGTAGACCCAGTAGTCCTCGAGCGTCTCGCCCTTGACGGCGAAGACCGGAATGCCGGCCTCGGCGATGGCCGCGGCCGCATGGTCCTGGGTCGAGAAGATGTTGCAGGAGGCCCACCGGATATCGGCGCCGAGCGCCTTCAGCGTTTCGATCAGCACCGCCGTCTGGATGGTCATGTGCAGCGAACCGGTGATGCGCGCGCCCTTGAGCGGCTGCGCCTTGCCGAATTCTTCGCGGCAGGCCATCAGGCCCGGCATTTCGGTCTCAGCGATCTCGATCTCCTTGCGGCCCCAGCCGGCAAGCGAGATGTCGGCGACCACACAGTCATTGCTACCCGTCATGGCAGTGCTCCGATGTGAATTGTCTTCGGGATGCGCCCGCGCCGGAAGGCGTGTCGAAGGGCGCGAGTTGCCGGCCTGACTAGCAGATCGTCGGTCGGACGACAATGGGATATAAAGAAATCTTTATCCGTACATGTCTTCGGAGGCGCACCGGCGCGAAACCGGAATCGATTTTCGGAAGCACCATGCCCAAAGGACGCGCGGTGCTCTGGGCGTCAGGACTCCTCGCCGAAGCGGGAGGCGACCAGTTGCTCCAGTGCGTCGATCACCTGCTCGGCCTCCGGGCCGCTGGCGGTGACGCGGATCGAAAAGCCGGGGCTCGCCGCCAGCATCATGAGGCCCATGATCGAGGTGCCGCCAACCGTGACGCCGTCCTTCTCGACCTGGACGGAGGCGTCGAAGCCGCTGGCGACCTGAACGAACTTCGCCGAGGCGCGGGCATGCAGGCCACGCTGGTTGACGATTGGAAATTCCCGGACGATGTCACCCTTCTTGGCCGACAGCGCGTTCATTTGCTGCTCAGCAGCTGGCTGGCGACATTGATGTATTTGCGGCCGGCCGCCTGCGCCTCGTCCAGCGCTACGCTCATATTGTCGCCCTTGCGAATGCTGGACAGCTTGATCAGCATCGGCAGGTTCATGCCGGCAATGACTTCGGTACGACCGGATTCCATCACCGAAATGGCGAGATTGGAGGGCGTGCCGCCGAACATATCGGTCAAAACGATGACGCCTGCCCCGGTGTCGACACGGGCAACGGCATCGACGATGTCGCTGCGGCGCTGCTCCATATCGTCATCAGCGCCGATCGCCACGGTCTCGAAACTGTCTTGTGGCCCGACGACATGTTCCACGGCATGGCGGAATTCGGCGGCCAGTTGACCGTGCGTTACAAGCACGAGTCCGATCATTCTTTGGTGGCTCCCGTCATCGCCGCTTCATAGGCGTTTCATGCTCGCCGGCCATGCAGGCGGCGGGAGCGCTATCTTGTCGACGCGAGGCGCGTTGACAAGCCCAAAATTGCACCGGCGCAGGCCATTTTGACGCATTGCAGCAAAAATTTGAAATTGGATTATACGAAAGGCGCAATTAGCAGCCGCGCCATCACGGCCGGCAAGGCCGCCGGAACATTGCGTTCGGCAAGATCAATGCGCGGCACCGGACAGCCCGCAATGGGCTCGCTGACATCTTCCTGGAAGCGGGCCACCTCGCTTGCTGGCACCAGCCGGACGCGAAGGTCGATCACGCCGCCGGGCTCGAACAACAATGGCCGCGGGCCGAATCCAGGCACCTCGGCGAGGCCGGCGATGGGGCTGGGCACCCGGCAGACCAGCCGCCCCGCGTGATCGGCGGCGAGGAGCCTGTCGTCACCGATCAGCCGCGAAAACAATCCATGCCGGCGACAATGATCGACGAGGGCGAGAGCCAGCGTCGTCTTGCCCGAGCCGGACGGTCCCGTGATAAGGACACCACGCTCGCCGATCAGGATCGCCGTGCCGTGAATGTTCTCAGCCTGCACAGTCGGATCAGGCATGATCTTGTCCGAAACCCGGTCCCCACTTTTCGCTGCCGCGGACCCTTTTTTCGGGATCATGCTTTTTGGTTTACGCATGATCTTGTTCCGAAAACCGGTACCCACTTTTTGGATCATGCGTCAGCCTTCGGCCGGCAGTGTCACGACGAAGCGCGCGCCCTTGATCTCGCCGGGTTTGGTGCCCGGGATGTTCTCGGCGGTCAGCGTGCCGCCATGGGCTTCGACGATCTGCCTGCTGATCGACAGGCCGAGGCCTGAATTCTGGCCGAACGCCTCGCCGGCCGGCCGGTCGGTGTAGAAGCGTTCGAAGATGCGGTCGATGTTGTCGGCCCTTATACCGGGACCATTGTCGTCGACGGTGATGATGTTGACCTTGCCGGCGCGCGCCAGAGATATGGCAATGTGGCCGCGCTCTTCAGGAACGAAGGAGCGGGCATTCTCGATCAGATTGGTGATGACCTGGCCGATCCTCAGATCATGACCGGCGACGAAGTAGCCTTTGACGCCCTGCGGCAGCTTGGCGACCTTGAATTCGATCTCGACCGTCTTCTTGTTGCGCGTCGCCGTGCGCGAAACGTCGACCAGATCCGTGATGAATTTCTTGAGATCCACGGTTCCTGCGTCTTCCCGCGCGAGCTCGGCGTCAAGACGGGAGGCGTCGGAAATGTCGGTGATGAGACGGTCCAGCCGCCTGACGTCGTGCTGGATGATCTCCATCAGCCGGCCGCGCGACGTGTCGTTCTTGGCCAGCGGCAGGGTCTCCACCGCGCTGCGCAGCGAGGTCAGCGGGTTCTTCAATTCGTGCGAGACATCAGCCGCGAAACTTTCGATCGCCTCGATGCGGGCGTAGAGCGCATTGGTCATGTCGCGCACGGCGATCGACAGATTGCCGATCTCGTCCTGCCGGTCGGAGAAGTCCGGGATTTCCTCGCGATTCTTGACGCCGCGCCGCACCCTGACCGCCGCCGCCGACAGCCGGCGCAGCGGGTTGGCGATGGTCGAGGCGAGCAGCATCGACAGGATGGCGGTGACAAGGGCGGCGATGCCGAAGACGCGCAGGATCGCCTTGCGCTCGGCCGCGACGATCTTGTCGATGTCGCCGCCTTCCGTCGACAGCATCAGCACGCCGAGGACGGCGCGGAAGCGCTGGATCGGCACGGCGACCGAAACAATCTGCTCGCCCTGTTCGGAGATCCGCACGATGGTCGACGGGCTGCCGGTAAGCGCCTTGACCACCTCCGGAAATGCAGCGCCATTGCCGCCCGGCTGTTCATGGTAGACCGGCAGCGCGGTGTTGCGGAAGAAGTCGAAGACGAATTTCTGGATACGTTCCAGAAGGTCGGGCTCTTCCTTGTCGGTCGGCGGCAGATCGTAGCGAAGGATCTGGCCGCGCGAATAGAGATGGCGGGAATCGAGCAGCAGATTGGCGTCGCGGTCATAGATGCGGGCGCGCGTCCGTGTCGGCGAAATCAACCGCCTGAGCACCGGCGCGACGCGCTCCGGATTGATCGGAAAATCCAGATTGTCGAGCTGATCGGAGCCGGGCCCCAGGCTTTCGCCGGCCTGCAGTTCCAGCAGCTTTTCCGGATCGATGCTGATCGAATCGGTCTCGACCGTCGCCGATGCCGCGATCGCGCCAGCGATGATCTCGCCCTGGGTCATCAGGCTTTCGACGCGGGCATCGATCAGCCCGTCGCGAAACGTGTTGAGGTAGAGAATGCCGGTGACCAGGACGGCCAGGCCGGCGAGGTTGAGGAAGAGAATGCGTCGCGTCAGGCTGGAAAAGATGTGGTGGCCGAGGAAGCGGCGCATCGGCACCGTGATTCTCGACAGGAATGCCGGCAGAATCCGCGACGGGCGCCGGGCGCCCGTCCGTCTCACTCGCTCTACGTCCACTGCCATCGAATAGCAGCCCCCGCTCAGTTTTTAGTTTTGAGCATGTCGTTGTCCCAAAACCGGGACCACTTTTGGGCGACATGCATCAATTCATGCTTCGCGGAACCGATATCCGACTCCGTAAAGGGTTTCGATCATCTCGAAGTCATCATCGACGGCCTTGAACTTCTTGCGAAGCCGCTTGATGTGACTGTCGATGGTGCGGTCATCGACATAGACCTGCTCATCATAGGCCGAATCCATCAGCGCATCACGGCTTTTTACCACACCGGGGCGCTGAGCCAGAGAATGCAGGATCAGGAATTCGGTGACGGTAAGCGTCACCGGCTCGCCTTTCCAGGTGCAGGTGTGACGCTCCTGGTCCATGACAAGCTGGCCGCGCTCGAGCGAACGGGCCTGCTGGTTGGGCGTCTTGGCCGACGCCTCGCGGGCGCTGGCACGGCGCAGCACGGCGCGAACCCGCTCGACCAGAAGACGCTGCGAGAAGGGTTTACGGATGAAGTCGTCGGCACCCATCTTGAGGCCGAAAAGCTCATCGATCTCGTCGTCCTTGGACGTCAGGAAGATCACCGGCAGGTCGGATTTCTGGCGCATCCGGCGCAGAAGCTCCATGCCGTCCATGCGCGGCATCTTGATGTCGAGGATGGCGAGGTTCGGCGGGCGCGCCGCCAGGCCTTCCAGCGCCGACGCCCCATCCGTGTAGGTTTCGACGCGATATCCCTCCGATTCCAGGGCGATCGACACCGACGTCAGAATGTTGCGGTCGTCGTCGACAAGCGCGATTGTTGCCATTTCAAGTGGCTCCCTCATGAGCTGTCCCTTCTTTGGTCGAGAAGGGGCTTTTGCAGGACAAATTAGGTACAAAATGTGGCACAGGCTTCGTCCGCTGTCACGAGCGGCATGCCGGCGGCCACGATTTCACCTCAACATGGATTGGACCGTTAAAGACCGCCAATCCTGTGGGCAACCACCTGACTTTTTGCACATATAAACGATTTAAACAACTTTCAAAATATTTAAATCGATTAATTATTTGATATCATTTGGCTTTTCTGGTTCTCACCGTTACAGTCTCCTTGTGGGGGCTCCGGAAATTCGCCGGCCAGGATGCTGCAAATCGAAGAAGGAACCCCTCATGTCGGAAGCCGGCAAACGCAATCCCGCATGGGCGATCGATCGGATCGGCCTAACGACTACAGGCGCGGTGCGCTATAATTTCGGGGAGGCCGTCCTTTACGAGGAAGCGGTCCGCCGCGGCGAGGCCCGGCTCACGGCGCATGGCGCGCTCGTCGCCGAGACCGGGCAGCACACCGGCCGCTCGCCCAAGGACAAATTCGTCGTGCGCGACGAGACCACCGGGCCGCATGTATGGTGGGACAACAACAAGGCGATTTCGCCAGCCCAGTTCGACACGCTGCTCGCCGATTTTCGCGCCCATGCGGCGGACAAGGATCTTTACGTGCAGGATCTGGTCGGCGGCGCCGACGAGGACTTGAAGCTGACGACCAGGGTCGTCACGGAGCTTGCCTGGCACTCCTTGTTCATCCGCAATCTGCTCATTCGCCCGGAAGCCGCCGAGCTCGAGCATTTCGTGCCTGACATGACGATCATCGACCTGCCGTCGTTCCGCGCCGATCCTGTCCGCCACGGCACCCGCACCGAAACGGTGATCGCCGTCGATCTCTCTCGCATGATCGTGCTGATCGGCGGCACCTCCTATGCCGGCGAAATGAAGAAGTCGGTGTTCACCGTACTCAACTATCTGTTGCCAGCGAAGGGCGTGATGCCGATGCATTGCTCGGCCAATGAAGGCACCGGCGGAGATGCGGCGATCTTCTTCGGCCTCTCGGGAACCGGCAAGACGACGCTGTCGGCCGATCCGTCGCGCACGCTGGTCGGCGACGACGAGCACGGCTGGGGTCCGCATGGCATCTTCAATTTCGAAGGCGGCTGCTATGCCAAGACGATAAAGCTTTCGGCCGAAGCCGAGCCGGAGATCTTCGCCACCACCCAACGCTTCGGCACGGTGCTGGAGAACGTGGTGCTCGATGCGGGCCGCGTGCCGGATTTCGACGACGGCAGTCTCACTGAAAACACGCGCTGCGCCTATCCGCTCAATTTCATCCCCAACGCCAGCAAGACAGGCCGCGCCGGTCACCCGAAAAACATTATCATGCTGACCGCCGACGCATTCGGCGTGATGCCGCCGATCGCCCGGCTGACTCCGGCGCAGGCGATGTATCATTTCCTCTCCGGCTATACCGCCAAGGTGGCTGGGACAGAAAAGGGCGTCACCGAACCCGAAGCGACGTTTTCGACCTGTTTCGGCGCACCGTTCATGCCGCGCCATCCGTCGGAATACGGCAATCTGCTGCGCGAGCTGATCGCCCATCACGGTGTCGATTGCTGGCTGGTCAACACCGGCTGGACCGGCGGCGCCTATGGCACCGGCAAGCGGATGCCGATCAAGGCGACGCGGGCGCTGCTTGCCGCGGCGCTCGACGGCTCGCTGAAAGGGGCCGATTTCCGCACCGACGCTAATTTTGGTTTCGATGTGCCGGTGGCGGTTGCGGGCGTCGACCGCGCCATTCTCGATCCGAGATCGACCTGGGCCGATACCTCAGCCTATGACCTGCAGGCGGCGAGGCTGGTCGGCATGTTTGCCATCAATTTCGAAAAATTCGAAGCTCATGTCGACGCCATCGTGCTCGGCGCCGCCCCACGCATGCGCGAAGCCGCGGAATAATCGCCGGCTGGATATCTGCATCTCAAGGCCCGACCCCGGGGAACGGCCTTTTCTTTTTTCGTCCGCCGCGCCATGACTGCAGCATGAGCGCCGACGACAAGATCATCATCGCCGACGATGCGGTGATCCATCCGGATGACCTGCACGAGGACTTCATCCGCTCGTCCGGCCCTGGCGGCCAGAACGTCAACAAGGTGGCGACAGCGGTGCAATTGCGCTTCGATGCTGCGAATGCGCCGGGCCTGTCGGAGCGCGTCCGCGCGAGAACCATAAAGCTGGCTGGCCAGCGCGCCACCAAGGACGGCGTCATCGTCATCGAGGCCGGAAGCTTCCGCACGCAAGAGCAGAACCGGGCGGACGCCCGGGCGCGGCTTGCGGAACTGGTCGCCAAGGCCGCCGAACCGCCGCCACCGCCGCGCAAAAAGACGAGGCCGTCGAAAGGCGCGGTCGAAAGGCGGCTGAAGACCAAGGCTGGACGCGGCACAATCAAGAAGCTGCGCGGTCGGGTGGACGACGATTAGAGCGACGCGCGTCCACCTGGACGCACAAGTGCGCTCTGCATTTTTGTAACTACCCATCGTGCGAGCGATTCCGGTTTTCGAACCGATCGGTAGGCGCGACATCAATTGCGCGGCTTCCAATTCAAGGTTGCAGGTGGCAAGTTCGGTATTCGCCACAGCAAGGGAGACCGCAGATGGGCATGTTTGATTTCGTCAAGGGCGTCGGCAAGAAGCTCGGCTTCGGCGACGATGAGCCGGAGCCGACCGCCGATACGCTGAAGAAAGAACTCGATTCGCACGCGCTTGGCACCGACAATGTGGAAGTCGACGTCAAAGGCGATACGGCTGTGCTGAAAGGCGTAGTCAAGGATCAGTCGATCTTCGAAAAGGCCGTCATCGCCGTCGGCAACACGCTCGGCGTGTCAAAGGTGCAGGCGGACGAATTGCAGGTCGCCGCACCCGAGGCCGGCACTCCCGCTGCCCCGGCCAAGGAACCGACCTTCTATACGGTCAGGAAAGGCGACAACCTCTGGAAGATCGCCGAAAAGAGCTACGGCAAGGGCAAGGGTGCGAAGAACACGATCATTTTCGAGGCCAACAAGCCGATGCTGACCCACCCGGACAAGATCTATCCGGGGCAGGTTCTGCGCATACCGGACCTCGATTAAGGTATGTTGATATTCAGGTGATGCCGGCCTGCAAATGGCCTGCGCTTCCGGTGCTCACGCACTTAAGTACGCTCCGTTCCGGTTCTCGGAAACCCATTTTCGGCTCGACCCGACCTGAATCTCACCACACCTTAAGCTGGCGATTGCCATCCACGGACAAGAACGGCGGCTTTCGGGTCGCCGTTGTTGTTTGTTGGTGGCATTGTCCGCCAGATGAACCTGATGATGCGACCAAGCTGATGCTCGTTTTGCCCAAAGGCGTCCGCCACATGCCCGGCTATCTGTCCCGCGCGGTGCAGGAAGCGCTGGTCGAAGATGTGAGACGGGTCGTGCAGGAGGCTCCCCTGTTCGTGCCGGCCATGCCGCGCACCGGCAAGGAGATGAGTGTGCGCATGACCAATTGCGGCTCGCTCGGCTGGGTCACAGACAAGGAGCTCGGCTATCGCTACCAGCCGACGCACCCGGTGACCGGAACGCCCTGGCCGCCGATCCCCGACATACTGCTGCAGCTGTGGCGGGACGTGTCAGCATATCCCCATCCGCCGGAGGCGTGCCTGGTCAATTTCTATTCGCCCGACGCGAAGATGGGCCTTCATCAAGACCGCGACGAGATCGATTTCTCCGCGCCGGTCGTCTCTGTTTCACTGGGCGACGATTGCCTGTTCAGGGTCGGCCAGAGCACGCGCGAAGGCGGCACCAAATCGTTCAGGCTAAAAAGCGGCGACGTCGTCGTGCTTGGCGGCGAAGGCCGCCTCTGTTTCCACGGCGTCGACCGTATTTATCCGTCGACCTCGGCACTGCTGAAGAATGGCGGACGGATCAATCTTACGCTGAGGCGGGTGACCTATCCTGGCTAGAGCCGTAAGCACGGATTTTTGCAAAAACCGGCACCCGCTCTGGGTCACGGCCCAGGCCTGACGCTGCCGGAAAAGATCCAGCGTTCGAGAACGACAAAGTTGACCACGGGAATGAGAAGGCAAGTGAGCAGTATCGGAACTGCGACCGGCAGGCCGAACTGCCCGACGAGGAGCAGCGGAAGGAGATAGGCGATGGCAAGACCGAAACCGGTCAGCACGGCGAAACGCGGCGCTTCGAATTGATGCGAGCCGGCCGACATGAACGTGAAGAACTTATGGCCGAGATAGGAGAATATTGCCGCGACCGCGTAGGCGGCGACGGAGGCTGTCGCCGGCGGCAGGTATGTTGACCCGGCACTGGTGAAGAGGCTGGCACAAAGCGCGTAGAGCACTGTGGCCGCAAGCCCCACCGAGGCGAATTTGAGAAGCCGGCGCGGAGCAAGTGTTCCGCGCCAGGCGGAAATGTCAGGCCGGCGCAATGCAGGCATATTGATCACCGGCTGCTCCCCACAAATGCTCTGGAATTGGCAATCGAACGATAGCGGGCACTGCCTAAAGCGCCGTTAACCGCTTCGTTACAGCTTCCTGAGCGCCACTTCCTCGACCAGATGATTGGCGCCCTTGCGCAGGATGAGATCGGCGCGGGCTCGCGTCGGCAGGATGTTCTCGCGCAAATTCTTCAGATTGATGTTGGTCCACAGGCCCTCGGCGATGGCGCGGGCCGCTGCCTGCGAAAGTTGCGAATAGCGGTGGAAGAAGGAGTCCGGATTGCGGAAGGCGGTCTCGCGCAGCCGCATGAAGCGGGCGATGTACCATTGATGGATCAGCTCCTCTTCGGCATCGATATAGATGGCGAAGTCGAAGAAATCCGACAGGAAAGGCACGATCTTGCCGTCCTTCGGCAGCTTGCCCGGCTGCAGCACGTTGATGCCTTCGAAGATCAATATATCCGGCCGGTCGATAGTCTGGAACTCGCCGGGAACGACGTCGTAGGTCAGGTGCGAATAAACAGGCGCGCGGACATTGCGCTGCGCCGATTTGATGCCCGACAGGAAACGCAGCAATGCGCCGACATCGTAGCTGTCGGGAAAGCCCTTGCGCTCCATCAGATTGTTGCGGCGCAGGATTTCGTTGGGAAGCAGGAAGCCGTCAGTGGTGATCAGATCGACCTTGGGGCTCGACGGCCAGCGCGCCAGCAATTCCTTGAGCACGCGAGCCGTGGTCGATTTGCCGACCGCGACAGAGCCGGCAATGCCGATGATGAAGGGCGTTTTGACGACATCCATCGCGTTGAAGAAGGCCTGGCGCTGCCTGAACAGAAGCTGGCTCGCCTCGACATGGGCCGACAAAAGCCGCGACAGCGAAAGATAGATGCGCTTGACCTCTTCGAGGTCGACCGGGTCGTTGAGCGAACGCAGGCGACGGACCTCGTCCTCGCCGAGCGTCATCGGCGTGTCGGCGCGGAACTGCGACCATTGCTCCGCCGAGAAAAAACGAAAGGGCGAATATTTCTCGGTGGGGGCGAGCTGGTCCATCGAGTTTCCTACCCTCCGCAGCGATCAGCCCCGGTCCTGCCGAGACGCCTTTTCGGCGATGCCCGAACGACCGGTGCGGCGTTCGAGTTCGGTCAGGACATCGGCAAGCGGAATGCCGGCGACGCCCAGAACGACAAGCCAATGATAGATGAGATCGGCGCTTTCCGAAACGAGAGCCTGTCTGTCACCGCCCACGGCCGCGATCACCGTTTCGACCGCCTCTTCGCCGAGCTTCTGCGCCGCCTTGTCGATGCCGCGCGCGAACAGCTTTGCCGTCCACGAATCCGGATCGCCGGAATGCGCGCGTTCCCTGATGATTGTCTCCAGCTCGGAGAGCGAAAACTCAACCATAGCGCCATCTATCTGCTTGTTTAAGCATGATCTTTCCCGACAACCGGCTCCCACTTTGCTTTAGAGCCGATCACCTAGGGTGTCCAGCCGCATCGGCAGGCCGGCGCGGGCCATATGCGCCTTGGCTTCGGCAATGCTGTAGGTGCCGAAATGGAAGATCGATGCCGCCAGCACCGCGCCGGCATGGCCGTCGCGAATGCCCTCGACCATGTGATCGAGCGTGCCGACGCCGCCGGAGGCGATGACCGGCGCACGCACGGCGTCGGCTACCGCGCGGGTGAGCGCGATGTCGTAGCCGGCCTTGGTGCCATCGCGATCCATCGACGTCAGCAGGATCTCGCCGGCGCCGCGATCGACCATCTGCTGAGCGAATTCGACCGCGTCGATGCCGGTCTTCTCGCGGCCGCCATGGGTGAAAATCTCCCAGCGGGCGGGCTCGCCTTCGGCCGACACTTTCTTGGCGTCGATGGCGACGACGATGCACTGATTGCCGAACTTATCGGCCGCCTCGGCGACGAAATCGGGATTCTTCACCGCCGCCGTGTTGATCGACACCTTGTCGGCGCCGGCCAAAAGCAGCTTTCTTATGTCGGCGACCTGTCGTACGCCGCCGCCGACGGTCAGCGGCATAAAACATTGTTCGGCGGTGCGGGCGACGATGTCGAAGATGGTTTCGCGATTTTCGGACGAGGCGGTGATGTCGAGGAAGCAGAGCTCGTCAGCGCCGGCGGCGTCATAGGCCTTGGCCGCCTCGACCGGATCGCCGGCATCGACCAGGTCGACGAAGTTGACGCCCTTGACGACGCGGCCGTTCTTGACGTCGAGACAGGGGATGACACGGGCTTTCAGCATCAGATCCTCCCAAGCGCGGCAAGAAAATCGCCAAGCAATTGCCCGACGACAGGCGGAACCTCGCCCTTGGCGTCAAAGGCAGGATCGTAGGCAGACAGGGTGACGCCGACTATCGGGATCGATTTGGCCAGCCCGCAAACCAGTTGCCGCAGTTCCTCCGGATTTGGACCTCCCGGCCGTGCATAGCGGTTCACCTGCAGCACATCCGGATCGTGAACGTCCAGATCCAGATGCAAATGGACTTGGGCCGCGCCGGCCGCCTTGAGCCTTCCGACATTGTCGAGTGCATCGGTCCATTGGGCGCGAATGATCGGCAACGTCTCTAGAAGCCGCCTTTCATCGGGATCGAGGTCGCGCGCATCGACCAGCATGCACCGCGACGGGTCGATCGCCTGGAAGCCGGGAATCGCTGACGTCATCGGGCGCCAGCAGAGCCCCAGCGTCGTCGCCAGCGCCATGCCGTCGAGAAAGCCGTAGGCGGACGTCTCGGGCGTGTTGAGATCGCCATGCTGATCGATCCAGATGATCGAATCCGCGGTATCGCCAGCCACCGCACCGGCGGCGGTCAGGCAATTTCCGGCGAGCACGATGGGAAAACGCTCATCGTCGCGCGCCATGTCGACCTTGGTGGCGACTGCCCGACAGACCGCGAAACCTGTCGCGATTTCGCGCTTCTGGGCATCGCCGACCTCGCCGATGTCCTCGACGATGACATCATGGCCGCCCAAGGCAAGTTCATCGACAAGCCCGCCGGCAATGATGGCGTCAGGGCCCTGGCCAAAGCCGGCGTGGTAAAGGCCGCTGTCATAGGGTGCGAGGATAATCGAGAGTTTCATCGCGCCCTCGCCTTCTCCGATCCTGCCGCCAGGATGGCCAGTGCCTCGGCCGGATCGATACGCCCGTCATATAGCGCGCGGCCGGAGATGGCGCCTTCGAGTTTTTGCGCATCGGGCATGGTCATGCGCACGATGTCGGCGATCGAGGCGAGCCCCCCGGAGGCTATGACCGGGATCGAAACCGCTTCGGCGAGATCGATGGTGGCATCCCAGTTTATGCCGGTCAGCACACCGTCGCGGTCGATGTCGGTGTAGATGATGGCGGCGACGCCGGCGCCCTCGAACTTCCTTGCCAGTTCGATGACGCCGAGGCTCGAGGCCTCGGCCCAGCCCTCGACCGCTACCTTGCCGCCCTTGGCGTCGATGCCGACGGCGATCCTGCCCGGGAACGCCTTGCAGGCCTGCCTGACCAGATCCGGATCGCGCACCGCCACCGTGCCGAGAATGATGCGGGCCAGCCCGCGATCGAGCCAGTCCTCGACCTGCGCCAGGGTGCGGATGCCGCCGCCGAGCTGCACCGGGGTTTTTGTCGCTTTGAGGATGGCGCCGACCGCCGCGCTGTTGACGCTCTGGCCCTTGAAGGCGCCGTTGAGGTCGACGACATGCAGCCATTCAAAGCCCTGTTGCTCGAAAGCCCTGGCCTGGGCGGCCGGGTCGTCATTGTAAATCGTCGCGGTCGCCATATCGCCGTGCTTCAGGCGCACGCACTTGCCGTCCTTGAGGTCGATGGCCGGGAACAGGATCACCGTTCAGGCGCCTTCAACAATGACGAAGTGACCGGTCGAGGCGGCAAGCCTGTACTTCAATGCCTCCCGGTATTCAGGCGACTCGTAGCATTCTATCGCCCTGTCGTAGGACTCGAACTCCACCAGGACGTGGCGGTTGCCTGTCGCCCCTTCCGGGTTCGCGTAACGCCCCGCACGCACGGGAAACTTCGCACCATATTTCGCAAACGCCGCCGCGTTCGCCTCGATATATTGCTTGTAGCCCTCGGGATCGCGGACATCGATCATCGCCATCCAGTAGCCTTTCTTGCTCATTATCCTAGGGCCTCCAGCGCAGGAAATTGGTGATCAGCGCCAGGCCAAGCGCCTGGCTCTTTTCGGGATGAAACTGCGTGCCGGCGAGATTGTCGCTGACAACAGCGGCCGTCACCGGACCGCCATAATCGGCAATCGCGAGCACGTCGTCGGCTTTCCTGGCGTCGAGATGATAGGAGTGGACGAAATAGGCGTGCAATCCCTTGGTGCCGGTCGGAATGCCGGAAAACAGCGGATGCTTGCGCGTGAGCTCGATCGTGTTCCAGCCGATCTGCGGTATCTTTAGCGCCGAATCGGCCGGGGTGATCTCCTTGACGTCGCCGGCGACCCAGCCAAAACCTTCTGTAACAGTCTTTTCCAGGCCCCGCTCCGACATCAGCTGCATGCCGACGCAGATGCCGAGGAACGGCCGCCCCTTGACGGTCGCGACCTCCTCGACCGCTTCCCACATGCCGGCCACAGCGCGCAGCCCGGCCGCGCAATCGGCATAGGCGCCGACGCCGGGCAGGACGATGCGGTCGGCGGTCCTAACACGCTCGGCGTCGGCGGTCAGGTCGATCGCGGCGGCTATACCGGCTTCATGCGCGGCGCGCTCGAAGGCTTTGGTGGCCGAGCGCAGGTTGCCCGAGCCGTAGTCGATGATCGCGACCCGCATATCAGGGTCTTCCCGGAGCGTGGTTCAGCCCCAGCGCGATGCCCATCTGCGCTGGCCGGGCATGGGCTGGATCCGGGATGATGCGTTGCGCGGGCGCTTGCTCATCCGAATGCGTTTCGGTTTCCAGCACATAGCGCGTATCGGCATCGTCGATCCTGTCGGCCGCGATAACTCCCCATTCATGCCAGCCACGACGGCGCAACGCGGCAATCCGCAAGGCCTGACCTTCCAGACCGACGTAGAGCGATACAAGCAGCGACAGCAGCGGGCCGGCGAGCCCAAGGTTCAATCCTTCGGCAAGCATCGAAAGGAGAGCCATGGCGACAAACGCCAGTGCTGCCTCGATCCACAACCGGTGCCAGAGCAGCCACAGCGGCGGCACGAGGAAGCCGAGCCAGGAAAACCCATCACGGACAAAGGCCGTTGTGTCAGGCTTTTCGCCGCGGCCCGGCGGTTCCATCACGACGTAGATCGCCATCGCCTATCCCTTCAGAGATCCCTTGGTGGAAGGAACCGCGTCCGGCTGGCGCGGGTCGCTTTCAAGCGCGATGCGCAGCGCACGCGCCACCGCCTTGAAGCAGGTCTCGGCGATGTGGTGATTGTTGGCGCCGTAGTGGTTGGTGACATGCAGCGTGATGCCGGCATTCTGCGCCAGGGCCTGGAAGAATTCGCGCACCAGTTCGGTGTCGAACGTGCCGATCTTCGGCGACGAGAACGCAACGTTCCAGACAAGGAAAGGACGGCCGGAGACGTCGATCGCCGCGCGCGTCAGCGTCTCGTCCATGGCGAGATCGACCGAGGCATAGCGCATGATGCCGCGCCGCTCGCCCAACGCCTTGGCCAGCGCCTGGCCGAGCGCGATGCCGGTGTCCTCGACCGTGTGGTGGTCGTCTATGTGCAGATCACCCTTGGCCTTGATCGTCATGTCGATCAGCGAATGGCGCGACAGTTGGTCCAGCATGTGGTCGAAGAAGCCGACGCCCGTCGAAATATCGGATTTTCCCGAGCCGTCGACCTGGACCGATACGGAGATGTCGGTTTCCCCAGTCTTGCGGCTGGCGTTGGCGGAACGGGGCGGCATGACCTCATCCTTGTCCAGAGTTCAGGCGTTCCAAGCGTCCACATGCTTGAAAACGAGAGCCTTCTAGCAGCATGATCCGGCGATTGCCAGTTGCCATGCCAAGGGATATCGAGCCTGGCGGATGGCCGGTTGGCAATCATCGGACCTATGCATACATATGGTCGATCAAGTCACTCGTAACGCGCCAATCGCCTTTTCGGGACCGGTGCTGATCGGAGCAGAATATGTCGAATGAACTGACCATGCACGCCACGACGATCTTGACCGTGCGCAGGGGCGGCAAGGTGGTGATCGCCGGTGATGGCCAGGTCAGCCTTGGCCAGACGATCATGAAAGGCAACGCCAAGAAGGTGCGCCGCATTGGCAAAAGCGGCAATGTCATTGCCGGTTTCGCCGGCGCCACCGCTGATGCCTTCACGCTTCTGGAGCGGCTCGAGGCTAAGCTCGAACAATATCCGGAGCAATTGACGCGGGCCTGCGTCGAACTCGCCAAGGACTGGCGCACGGACCGCTATCTGCGCCGGCTGGAAGCGATGATGCTGGTTGCCGACAAGTCGGTCTCACTGGCGCTGACCGGCACCGGCGACGTGCTCGAACCCGAACATGGCGTGATGGCGATCGGTTCGGGCGGCAACTACGCGCTGGCCGCGGCGCGCGCGCTGATGGACTCCGACAAGGATGCCGAAGAAATCGCCCGCAAGGCGATGCAGATCGCATCCGACATTTGCGTCTACACCAACAACAACTTTGTCATCGAAACCCTCGATGCCGGCTGAGCCGATCGCTGGCCATGATCCCGAAAAGTGGAAACCGGTTTTTGCTTCGCTGACCTTCGGTTCGGAGAAGATCATGGCCAAACAAGAAAATAGATATGACTTTCGGCCGGTGACGGAGGCGGACCTGCCAATGATCGCGGCATGGCTGGCCGAGCCGCATGTCGCGGAGTGGTGGGACGATCCCGAGACGGAGATCGCCCAGATCCGCGAACACATCGACAGCATTTCCGTTGAGCCGCTGATCATCGAGCTCGACGGCGAGCCGATCGGGTACATGCAGAGCTACGACCCGCATCTGGAGGACGGCCATCCCTACAGCGACCAGCCGTTCGGTACGCTCGGCATCGATCTGTCGATCGGCAGGCCTGAGCTTATCGGACGCGGCCACGGCTCGGCGATTGTCCGGCAGTTCGTGGAACAGCTGTTCGCGGAAGGGGTGCCGCGTGTCATCATCGACCCGGATCCATCCAACGGACGAGCGATCCGTGCCTATGAAAAGGCCGGTTTCAGAGCTATCGATCGAAGGCAATCGGAATATGGCGACGCCGTACTGATGGCAATCGATGCCGAAGAGGGCGATGTAAAAGAGGGTGACGCCGAATAGGGCGACGCCGAAGAGGGGCAGTAACAACATGAGCACAACCGGCGCCGACAAGACCGTCTCGGCCTATGAAGACAGTTGGCGGATGGGGCTTCTGCTCGTCCTCGGCCTGATCATATTCCAGGCCGGAGCCCTTTACGGCATGGGCCGAACGCCGATCTGCACATGCGGCTATGTCAAGCTGTGGCACGGCATCGTGCAGAGTTCGGAGAATTCCCAGCATATTTCCGACTGGTACACATTCTCGCACCTCATCCACGGCTTCCTGTTCTATGCGCTGGCCTGGTTTCTGTTCCCGCGCTCGCCGATCGGGCTCAGGCTGGCATTTGCGGTCGTCATAGAGGGCGGCTGGGAACTTCTCGAGAACAGCCCTTTGATCATCGAGCGCTACCGCGCCGGCACGATCTCGCTCGACTATTACGGCGACAGCATCATCAATTCGCTGGCGGACACGCTGGCGATGGTGCTGGGATTTGTGATGGCGCGCAGGCTTCCTATATGGGTGATCGTGACCCTGTCCGTCATCTTCGAATTCGGTGTTGGCTACATCATCCGGGACAATCTGACACTCAACGTGATCATGCTGCTGCATCCGTTCGAGTCCATCCGGCAGTGGCAAAGTGGAATTTAGGAATATGAGCACATTTTCGCCCCGCGAGATCGTTTCGGAACTCGATCGCTTCATCATCGGCCAGAAGGACGCCAAGCGCGCCGTGGCCATCGCCTTGCGCAACCGCTGGCGCCGCCAGCAGCTCGAAGGCCAGATGCGTGAAGAGGTGATGCCGAAGAACATCCTGATGATCGGCCCGACCGGCGTCGGCAAGACCGAGATCTCGCGCCGCCTGGCACGCCTTGCCGGTGCGCCGTTCGTCAAGGTCGAGGCGACCAAATTCACCGAGGTCGGCTATGTCGGCCGCGACGTCGAGCAGATCATCCGCGACCTGGTCGAGATCGCTATCGGGTTGGTGCGCGAGAAAATGCGCGAGGATGTCAAGGCGCGGGCCCATATCAATGCCGAGGAACGTGTGCTGGAAGCGCTCGTCGGCAAGACGGCGAGCCCGGCCACGCGCGACAGTTTCCGCAAGAAGCTGCGCGACGGCGAGCTCGACGACAAGGAGATCGAGATCGAGGTGAGCGATACCGGCACTGGCGGCATGCCCGGCTTCGAGATCCCGGGCATGCCGGGCGCCAATATCGGCGTGTTGAACATCAACGACATGCTGTCGAAAGCGATGGGCGGCCAGAAGACCAAGACGCGCAAGACGACGGTGAAGGAATCCTACGCAGTGCTGGTCGGCGACGAGTCCGACAAGCTGCTCGACCAGGAGGAGGTGGTGCGCAGGGCGCTCGAATCGACCGAAAACGACGGCATCGTCTTCCTCGACGAGATTGACAAGATCGCCTCGCGCGAAGGCGGCATGGGTGCCGGTGTTTCCCGCGAAGGCGTGCAGCGCGACTTGCTGCCGCTTGTCGAAGGCACTACGGTCGCGACCAAATACGGGCCGGTGAAGACGGACCACATCCTGTTCATCGCATCGGGTGCGTTCCACGTTGCCAAGCCGTCCGACCTGCTGCCCGAACTGCAGGGCCGTCTGCCGATCCGCGTCGAGCTGCGTGCGCTGGAGAAGGACGATTTCGTCCGCATCCTGACCGAGACCGAGGCCAGCCTGATCAAGCAGTACATCGCGCTGATGAAGACCGAGGGCGTCGATCTCGTTTTCACCGACGACGCCATCGATTCGCTGGCCGGCATCGCCGTCGATCTCAACGCCAGCGTCGAGAACATCGGCGCCAGGCGGCTTCAGACGGTGATGGAGCGGGTGCTGGACGAGATCTCCTATGACGCGCCGGACCGCCATGGCACGGCGGTGACCATCGACGCCGCCTATGTGCAAAAGCATGTCGGCGACCTGTCCAGAAACACGGATTTGTCGCGTTTCATCCTGTAGCAGGCGATCCATCCTACAAGAAATGGGCCGGGCGAGCCGGCAAGTTCTGAAACGTGTGGCCAAATGGAAGCATCCGGCCAGCTTTTGTCTTGCCAGGCGCAAGGGCTCTCGACTCCCCATCCAGCTTTACCTAGTTTGCCCGGCAACTACAGCGCCGCGCATCAGTTGGGCGTGCAAGGGGCGTTATTCAGTTGGTTTTGCGCATGACCCCGAAAATCGATTCCGGGGTTATGCGCTGTTGCAGGCGGCGCGCATGAAAAAACTGATCCTCGTCATTCTCGGGCTGACGCTGGCGACAGCCATGTTCGCCGCCGAAGCGGCGACGATGGTGCCGCCGGGCAACAGTCATGCCGAGCAGCCCAACATACCGGGCGCCTCAAACCGGCGCACCCATGCCACCAACACCACCTTCCAGGCAAAATACAGCAAGGTCTATGCGCTGCTGCAGCACGACGCCGGTCTTCGCGGCAAGATCAGCCAAGCGGCGGCGACCTATGGCATCGACCCGATGCATATCGTCGGCGCCATCGTCGGCGAGCACACCTACAATGTCGACGCCTATGACCGGCTGCAGACCTACTACGTCAAGGCGATCTCCTATCTGTCGAGCAAGCTGTCCTTCGCCTATGAAGGCGAGGACATCACCGATTTCGTGCAGCGGCCGCAATTCCAGGAATGCGCCGGCAAAACGGATAGTTACACGCTCTGGGAATGCCGCGAGCAGGTGTGGAACCAGTCCTTTCGCGGCAAGACTGTCGGCGGCGAGATCTTCCCCGACGACCGCTTCGGCGCCACCTTCTTCCAGCCCTATTATGCCGGCCAAACCTTCGGCCTTGGTCAGCTCAATCCGCTGACCGCGTTGCAGATGAGCGATCTCGTGCACCAGGTTTCCGGCCTGCCGAAGCTCGACGTCGGCGATCCGAACGCGGTCTACAAAACCATCATGGATCCGGACCTGACACTGGATTATGTCGCAGCGACGATCCGGAAATCGATCGATGCCTACCAGAGCATTGCCGGCTTCGACATATCGGGCAATCCCGGCATCACATCGACACTCTACAATGTCGGCAATCCGGAACAGCGCGCCCATGCGCTGAAGGCCGAGAACGACAGGCGCCGCGACGCGGGCGAACCGGAGAAGCTGCCCGAGGAAAATTACTATGGCTGGCTGGTCAACGACAAATTGCCGGAGCTGAAGGCGTTGTTTTAGTGGTGAAATCCGACTCTTGGTGCCTGACGACCACAGCCGCCCTGGGGTTGAGCTGCTGTTGGCGAGAGCCGATACAAGAGCGCAAATGCAGTGGACGACGCACTCGGCCAAGGAGCCTATTGCCCTTGATGCAATCCCTTGCATCCGCGCACTTAGGCTCGGGGTTCGCGCCCGCTTCGGAAGCGTTCGTAAGCGCCTAACTTGTCCGGGAGGGTTTCCTGTGGTCCGCTTGAAGGCACGGCTGAAAGCGGCTTCGGAAGGAGAGCGAGATCGGTCACCGCGCTATCAGGGTCGTCGGCGATGGCATGTTTGGTGCCATGCGGCAGGAGCACGACATCGCCCTTGTCCAGCCGCTTCGGTTCAGACCCCTCGACAAGCACCCAACAGGTGCCTTCGGCCACGAAATGGAAGCGAATTCCTTTTTGGAATTGCAGGCCGATGCCCCAAGGCCGCGTCACCTCGGCCCGGCAGTAACTCACCTCCGCTGGCCTGAGATCACGCAGGAATTGTCCAAGAAGGGCTACGACGGGATCGGCAGAATTGGATGATCGAGCATACATCTCGGACGCAATATCATTGTTCGTCCGCCATTCCACAATAGGCTTCTCCCCTGCTACCAATAGATTCGTGGCAACGTGGCAACATTGAGGGAGATGTCGGTGCTTTTTCCAAAGCTCGTGGCGGCGATAGCCGCAGTTGTTATCCTGCCGTCTCAGACTTACGCCCTGGAGAATACATACCTGCCCGTTGAGAAGGTGCCGTATTATGAGGAAATGCCTGGCCAGCCCCACCGACTGGGCCCCTTATGGGGCAAGCGCGATGTGGGTCCGGCCGGAACGCTGCTGAAAGTCCCCGGGGGATGGCAAGCACCCATACATGCACATACGGCAGACTATCAGGGCGTTGTCATCGAGGGCATCTGGAGCCACTGGGTGCCCGAAACGGGCGAGGGCAAAGGGATCGAGCTGCGGCCCGGATCATACTGGACCCAGAAGGCAGACGAGATGCACGCCGATGCCTGCATGTCCGAAAAGCAGTGCGTGATCCTTCTTATCAACACCGAGCCTTATTCCACTCTTTTCAAGAGCCGGTAGCTGGGCAACAACAATGCAGTGTGACCTGGACGGGCAGAGGCCCAATGGCTACCAAGCGTCGGATTGTCACCACTAGAGCGGGATGAATTGAGTCTGAATCGAAGGGGGATTCCCGAAGGCGCGCAAATCAGATTCAACCTGCTGGCTGGGTCAGGAGGCCAGCATGGATGGGCAAGCCTTACTCGATGGATCTTCGCACGCGGGTGGTAGCGTCGGTTGAGCGGGAGGGCCTGTCGCGACGTCAGGCGGCAGAGCGCAACGGGGTTGGAATCAGCACGGTCATCCGATGGGTGCGCCGCTTGCGCGAGACGAACAAGCTGACACCCGGCAAGATGGGTGGGCACAGACCGAAGAAGATTGCCGGAGAGCATCGGGAGTGGCTGTTGGTACGCTGCCGGGCGGCGGAGTTCACACTGCGCGGTCTTGTGGCCGAGCTTGGCGATCACGGCCTGAAGGTCGATTACCGCTCGGTATGGGAGTTCGTCCATGCCGAGAAGCTCAGTCACAAAAAAAGACGCTGATCGCCAGTGAGCAGGATCGCCCGGATGTGGCGCGCCGGCGGGCACAGTGGGCAAAGTATCAGGACCGCATCGATCCTTCCCGCCTGGTGTTCATCGACGAAACCTGGACCAAGACCAATATGGCGCCGCTCAGAGGATGGGCGCCGCGCGGCGAGAGGATCAAGGCCAAGGTGCCGCACGGTCATTGGAAGACCATGACCTTCTTGGCGGCACTGCGCCAAGACCGTGTCGATGCACCATGGCTGATCGACGGACCGATCAACGGCGAGCGTTTCCAGCTCGATGTCGATGCGGTTCTCGTCCCAACCCTCAAGCCCGGTGACATCGTCATCATGGACAATCTCGGTTCGCACAAGGGCAAGGCCGTGCGCCGTGCCATCCGCTCGGCCGGCGCCAGGCTGTTCTTGCTGCCCAAATACTCCCCCGACCTCAACCCTATTGAGAAATTCTTCGCCAAGCTCAAGCATTGGCTGCGCAAGGCTGCCAGGCGAACGGTCGAGACCGTCTGTGACGCCATCGGCCAAATCCTCGGCACTGTCACGTCAACCGAATGCAGAAATTACTTCATCGAGGCCGGCTTTGCGCCAACCTAAATTCATCCCGCTCTAGAGCGACAAGCGTTCCGCCAGTTCCGGAACCCGCACCGGCTCACGCCGCCAGCAGCGACTTCAGCTTGATCGTTTGCGAACCGAGCGCCTCAGGCGCCGGTTTTGCCCGCCTTGCGATCAGCATCTCGGCCAACCTTATGTCGCGGGCCACTGAATTGCCTGGGCCGATGCCGCTCGCCGCGACCAGCCTGCCGTCCTCGGCCAGATGGAAAAGGATGAAGGCGC
This sequence comes from Mesorhizobium sp. WSM4840, assembly GCF_055811755.1. Taxonomy (NCBI): domain Bacteria; kingdom Pseudomonadati; phylum Pseudomonadota; class Alphaproteobacteria; order Hyphomicrobiales; family Phyllobacteriaceae; genus Mesorhizobium; species Mesorhizobium sp. WSM4840. The sequence goes on along the minus strand of NZ_JBVVQD010000007.1, from coordinate 180,661 downwards.
CGTCGTCGAGGTCGCGGCGCACGACCTTGCTGCCATCGTCCGAAAGCCCAGCGATCTGCAAGGTCAGGCCGTACTGATCCGACCAGAACCATGGCACCGCCGCGTGGGCCTCACCGGCGCCAAGCATGTTCCTGGCCGCAAGCGCGCCCTGCTCCTGCGCGTTGCGCCAGGCCTCCAGCCGCACGCGCCGGCCGCCATAGACGGCAAGCGGAAACGAGCAGCAATCGCCGGCGGCGAAGATGTCCGGATCGCTGGTGCGAAGCTCGGCATCGACCGCTATGCCGTTGTCGATCGTCAGCCCCGCCTCCGCGGCAAGTCCGGTCACTGGCACGGCGCCGATGCCGATCACGGCCAGATCGGCGACGATGTCCTGTCCGCCGGCAAGCGCGATGCGCACCTCGGCGCCGTCGTCGGCGATCGCCGCGATGGCGTCGCCGCACAGGATTTTCACGCCTTCGGCTTCATGCGCCTCGTGGATGATTTTGGCGATCTCGGCCGGCACGCCGCGAGTCAGGATGCGCGGCTGCGCCTCAATGATAGTGACCGTTGCCCCCAGCCTGCGCGCCGCGGCGGCAAGTTCGAGGCCGATGAAGCCGCCGCCAACGATGGCAATGCGGTTTCCGGCGCTGAGATGGGCGCGAATGGCCAACGCGTCGTTGAAGGTCCGGAGATAGACGCAACGCGCTCCAAGGCCGGGCATCGGCAGCTTGCGCGGCACCGACCCGGTTGCCAGCAAGAGCTTGTCGTATGGCAGGATCGAGCCGTCCGACAGGCGCACGCCATGCGCCGCGCGGTCGATCGCCATCGCCTGAACCGAATGGATATGCCGGATCGATCTCTCGGCCAGGATCTCATCGCTGGCGACCGCTTTGATCACGGGCACATCGCTGGCCATCGCGTCTTTCGACAGCGGCGGCCGCTCATAGGGCAGATGCGGTTCGTCGCCGACCAGCGTCACCGGGCCATCATAGCCAAGATCGCGCAGCGCCAAGGCAGCCCGCCCGCCGCATTCGCCGGCACCGATGATGACCATCCCTTTCGTCATCACCGTCACCCGATCTGAATGAGGATTTTGCCGGCGTCGAGTTTGACCGGATATGTCCTGAGATTGACGCAGACCGGCGCGCCCCTTGCAGCACCGGTCTTGTAGTTGAAGCGGCCATTGTGCTTCGGGCATTCGATGATGTCGTCCATCACCAGCCCGTCGGCCAGATGCACCTTCTCATGCGTGCAAAGACCGTCCGTCGCGAAATATTCGTCGTCGGGGCTGCGATAGATGGCGAAGGTGCGGCCGCCATGGTCGAACCGCATCACGTCCTCTTCGTCGATGTCTTCGGAATCACAGGCTTCGACCCAGTCGCTCATCAGTCCTCCCGGCGGTTTTTTGCTTGGCCAACTTGCCCGGCACGGGCGCATGTCATTCCGCTGCTGCCGCGACAGCATCGTTGTCGTTGTGGAATTCCTCGCGATAGGGCTTCGCGGTCGGCGGCAGCGCGCGCTTGAGGAAATAGTCCTCATTGCGCAGCTGGCGCAGGAAGGCAGGCACCATCTCGCGATAGCCGGCCAGGATCGACGGCGTCGGCGCCGGCAGATCGTGCTTGATCAGCTCATGCAGCCTCGGCAGCGCGTGATAAGGCACCATCGGGAACATGTGATGCTCAACATGGTAGTTCATGTTCCAGTAGATGAAGCGGCTGATCGGGTTCATGTAGACGGTGCGGCTGTTGAGGCGGTGGTCGATGACATTTTCGGCGAGGCCGCCATGCTGCAGCAGGCCAGTCATGACGTGATGCCAGGCGCCGTAAAGCCTGGGCAGCCCGACCAGCATCAAGGGCAGGAACGACCCGCTATAAAGTGCCAGCGCGATCGTCGCGGCATAGATCGCGGCCCAGATGCGGGCAATGCGGATCGCCTTTGGCTGCTCCTGCTCCGGAATGAAGGTCTTTTCCGCCGGGCTGATGATGCCGGCCGCATTGCGAACCATGTCGGCCATGGCATGCCAGGCATCAACAATGCCGAAGAAGTTGAGCACGACGCGCAACAGGTCCGGTGGGCGCATCACCGCGATTTCCGGATCGCGGCCGACGATGATCGTATCGGTGTGATGCCGGGTATGGCTCCAGCGCCAGGTCACCGGATTGCGCATGATCATGAAGCAGGCGATCTGATAGATCGCATCATTCATCCACTGCGTCCTGAACGCGGTGCCGTGACCGCATTCGTGCCAGCGTGAATCGGTGGAAGAGCCGTAGAGGACGCCATAGACGAAGAAGAACGGCACGCACCACCATGTGCCCCAGAACCAGGCGCCGCCCGCGCCGCTCAGGATCAGGGCACCGAGCCAGATGGTGGTGTCGCGGATCGCCGGCCCGTCGGAGCGCTGCATCAGCTCCTTCATCTGCTTTCGGGGCACGTCGGTGTGATACCATTCGGCCGCGGCCAGCCCCGTCTCGACGGCAAGCTTCGCGTCGCGGCCGAGCAGGCTGTAGTCGCGCCAGGACGGTGCTGCGTCCATCGTTGCGTCCATGGGAGTACCTCCACCAGCGCCCTACGATCCGCCCCGGCCAATGACCGGGCCGCGGTCGCAAGCATCGTAGGCTAGAAATAGCGCCAAGCCATGATAGGCTCAATATCACAAAGATAGTTTCTATCATTTCCCATCAGAATGATGTAGACTGCTTTGGCAAGCGAAGAGACAGCCATGGCAAAACGGCCGACCATCACCGATCTGGCGCGCGCCTCCGGCGTCAGCGTCGCCACCGTCGACCGGGTGCTGAACAATCGCCTGCCGGTGCGTGAGGAAACCGCGCGCCGTGTCTATGAGGTCGCGACCGATATCGGCTATCACGCCGCCGGACTGATCAAGCAGCGGATGCGCCAAGAACTACCGGAGTACCGGCTCGGTTTCCTGCTGCTGAGGGGCAATGATGTTTTCTACAGCGATTTCGCGCGGGAGCTCGAACTGGCGGTGTCGCAATCGCAGCGCTTCCGCGGCGTCGCAACCATCGACTTCGCCAGTTCTCTGGCGCCCGACGAGATCGCTGCCCAGATGCGCAAGCTGGCGGCGAAATCCAGGGCCGTCGCCCTTGTCGGTCCGGACCATCCGACGCTGACGGCAGCCGTCGAGACCCTGAAGGCAAGGGGGCAACCCGTCTTCTCCCTGCTATCCGACTTTGCCGCCGGCATCCGCGAAGGCTATGTCGGCCTCGACAACCGCAAGGTCGGCCGCACCGCGGCCTGGATGATCGCCAGGGCGGCGAGGAAACCCGGCAAGGTCGCCCTTTTTGTCGGCAGCCATCGCTTCCATGGCCATGAGCTACGCGAGATCGGCTTCAGATCATTCTTCCGCGAGCATGCGCCGGAATTCGCGGTGCTGGAGACGCTGGTCAATCTGGAGGCCAACCAGGTGACCCATGATGCGATGATCGATCTTCTGGCGCAGTACCCGGATCTTGCCGGCTGCTACGTCGCCGGCGGCGGCATGGAAGGCGCGGTCTCGGCGCTCAGGGCAGCGAGGCCCGTAAATATGCCGGTGGTCGTCTGCAACGAGATCAACGCCGAGTCGCGCGCGGCGCTCGCCGACAACATCCTGACCATGGTGATTTCGACGCCGCTGGCAGCACTATGCCGCGAGCTTGTCGGGCTGATGGCGCATGCCATCGAGGCAGGCGCTGCCAATGCGCCGGGCCAGACCTTCCTGCCGTTCGATATCTATCTACCGGAAAACATCTAGGTTCGGGCAAAACACCTGGGCTCAGACAAGGCATCCAGGTTCAGATCGGACACCACGATGCGTCAGCAATGATGTGAACCATCAGCCTGATGGATTCTTGCAGAAGATTTACCGACCCTCAGCCGCGTTTATCCGAAAATCCGGCATCCGCTTTCGGAATCTCCTTGACGCCCGCACGCAGAATGGAATAAATATTTCACTAGATAGGTATTTTGGTTCTTTCGTTCCGGAACATCTGTTTCAACGGAAGGCGTGGCGTTCCAGTCGACGCGGAAATCGCCATCGGGAACGGGGATGGCAATAGGGAGAGATTCCCTGGGAGATCGGGGATTCCGGGTAGATCGGTGCAGCCGGACACCAATTCTGTGGAGGAGAAATAAAATGAAGAAACTGCTGTTGGGCGCCGCATTCTTGGCGCTGATGAGCTCGTCCGCCCTCGCCGCCAAGATCGGCGTTTCGATGGCGCTGTTCGACGACAATTTTCTCACCGTGCTGCGCAACGGCATGATCGAGCAGGCCAAGGGCATGGAGGGCGTGGAACTGCAGGTCGAGGACGCGCAGAACGACGTCGCCAAGCAGCTCGACCAGATCAAGAACTTCGTCGCCTCGGGCGTCGACGCGATCATCGTCAATCCGGTCGACACCTCGGCCACCCAGGCAATGTCGGACGCCGCGGCTGCGGCCAAGGTTCCGCTGGTCTATGTCAACCGCGAGCCGGTCAATGTCGACACGCTGCCCGACAACCAGGCCTTCGTCGCCTCGAACGAGGTTGAGTCAGGCACTCTCGAGACCCAGGAAGTCTGCCGCCTGTTCAAGGAGGCCGGCAAGACCGAGGCCAATGTCTACGTGATCATGGGCGAGCTGTCGAACCAGGCCGCGGTGCAGCGCACCAAGGACATTGACGACGTGATCGCCACTCCGGAATGCGGCTTCATCAAGATCATCGACAAGCAGACGTCGAACTGGAAACGCGAGGAAGCGCAGAACCTGATGACCAACTGGCTGTCGACCGGCACGCCGTTCGATGGCGTGATCGCCAACAATGACGAAAGCGCCATCGGTGCGATCCAGGCCATGAAGGCCGCCAACATCGACATGAAATCGGTTGTCGTCGGCGGTGTCGACGCCACCCAGGACGCGCTTGCCGCGATGCAGGCGGGCGACCTCGACGCGACCGTGTTCCAGGACGCGGCCGGCCAGGGCGCCGGGGCGCTGGACGCCGCGCTCAAGCTTTCCAAGGGCGAGGCGGTCGAACAGAAGGTCTACATCCCCTTCCAACTGGTCACGCCGGCAAACATCGACAAGTTCCTTAAGAAGAACTGAGGCTGCGAGACCGTTTCGATAGGGAGCGGCGCGTCAGAGCATCGGAACCGGTTTGGGGTAATCCAATGTTCAAGCAAAAGAAGCGCCGTTCCTCTTTTCCTTATCGCCGTAGACAGGCGGCGGGAGGGCGACTGCTGACGGAGGAAGCAAGATTTGGCACAGACAACCCATGGCGTCGGCGGACTCAGCTATGATGCGAAGAAGCGCACATGGCCTGCCGAATTCAACGTTTTCCTGGCGCTCATCATCCTTGTCGGCGCCTTCGAGCTGATAGGCCGGGTCTTTCTTGGCGACAGCTTCCTGTTCAACACCCGCCCCAATGTCGATACGATCTTCAACGAGGCGCGCCTGCAGATCATCATCCTGCAGGTGTCGATCGTCGGCATCATCGCCATTGGCGTGACGCAGGTGATCATTTCCGGCGGCATCGACCTTTCCTCTGGTTCGATCGTCGGCGCCACGGCGATGATCGCCATGAGTTTCGCCCAGGTGGCGACGGTCAACGGCAACCCTAATCCCAAGGCGATGTTCCTCGCGCAAGGCTGGACCGACCTGCCGGTGATCGTGCCGGTGCTCGTCGCGATCGGCTGCGGCCTGCTGGCGGGCCTGGTCAACGGCTCGTTGATCGCCTACACCCGCATTCCGCCTTTCATCGCCACGCTCGGCATGATGGTCACCGCGCGCGGCATCGCCAAATGGTGGTCCAAGGGGCAGCCGATCTCGTTTCCCACCGAAAGTTTCGCCGCCATCGGCAAGGGGCTGATGCCGGTCATCATCTTCATATCGCTGGCAATTCTGTTCCAGCTGATCCTGTCATACACCAGGTACGGGAAGCACTGTTATGCCATCGGCTCCAACGAGGATGCCGCCCGCATGTCCGGCATAAATGTCCAGAACCACAAGATCCTCGTCTTCGTCATTGCCGGTATCCTCGCCTCGCTTGCCGCCGTGGTGCTGAGCTCCAAGAACCTCACCGCTCAGGCCGGCATGGGCGTGATGTACGAACTGGACGCGATCGCCATGGCGGTCATCGGCGGCGTCTCGCTGTCGGGCGGCCGCGGCTCGATCATCGGAACGGTGATCGGTGCGCTGATCTTCGGCGTCATCATCTCCGGCTTCACCTTCCTGCGCCTCGACGCCTATTACCAGGAGATGGTCAAGGGCGTGATCATCATCGGCGCAGTCGTTCTCGACCAGTGGCGGCAGCGCCTGCGGGCAATGAGGGCTTGATCATGTCAGACATCGTCCTGAAGACCGAAAACCTGACCAAATACTATGGCGGCGTGCATGCGCTGGAAAGCGCGAACTTCGAACTGCGCAAGGGCGAGCATGTCGCCATCATGGGTGACAACGGCGCCGGCAAATCGACCTTCGTGCGCCAGATCACCGCCGTCGAGCAGCGTACCAGCGGCAAGGTCTGGTTCGACGGCAAGGAAGTGAACTTCGCGGGCCCGATCGCGGCGCGCGAGGCGGGCATCGAAACGGTGTTCCAGAACCTGGCGCTCGCCGACGATCTCGACGTGCCATCGAACCTGTTTCTCGGCCGCGAAAAGGTGCTTTTCAATCTCGGGCCTTTCTCGATCCTCGATCGCAAGTTCATGCGCAAGGCGACCGAGGCAGCGTTGATCCGCACGGCGGTCAAGATTCCCAACCTTTCCAACACCATCCGCCACATGTCGGGCGGCCAGCGCCAGTGCGTGGCGATCGCCAGAACCGCTACCTTCGCTTCCAAGCTCATCATCATGGACGAGCCGACGGCAGCACTTGGTGTGCAGGAGACGATGCAGGTCGAAAACATCATCCGCACGCTGAAAGCCAATGGCGAGCCGCTGATCCTGATCAGTCACAACATGCGCCAGGTGTTCGACCTGGTCGACCGTATCGTCGTCTTCCGGCGCGGCCGCATCGTCGCCAATCTGCGCAAGCAGGACACCGACGGCAACGACATCGTCTCATACATCACCGGCGCCAAGACCGGGGAGGCAGAACTTGCGGCCTAGAATGGATGCCGAGGTGGCGGGTCATCAGCGCGTCGCCGGTCTGCTACGATCAGAAAACCGCCTGCGCCTCTTTGCCTGACAGGCAGGCGCGGACACACTTGCTTTCGAACCATCCCAAAGGATTCCCATGCCTCTCCGTTTCGCTCTTCTCGGTGCCGGTCGTATCGGCAAGGTCCATGCCCGCGCCGTGGGTTCCAATCCGCAGGCCAGGCTGGTCGCCGTCGCCGATGCCTTCGAGAAAGCGGCGACCGAGCTGGCGTCGGCCTATGGTGCTGAAGTGCGCAGCATCGAGGCCATCGAAAAAGCCGGGGATATCGATGCGGTCATCATCTGCACGCCGACCGACACCCATGCCGATCTGATCGAGCGGTTCGCCAAGGCCGGCAAGGCGATCTTCTGCGAGAAGCCGATCGACCTCGACGCCGGCAGAGTGGAGGAATGCCTGGCCGTGGTCGACAAGGCCGGCGCCACTTTGATGGTCGGCTTCAACCGCCGCTTCGATCCGCATTTCGCCGCCGTGCGCAAGGCGATCGACGACGGCGCCATCGGCACCGTCGAGATGGTGACCATCACATCGCGCGATCCAGGCCCGCCGCCGCTCGACTATATCGGCCGCTCGGGCGGCATCTTCCGCGACATGACCATCCATGATTTCGATATGGCGCGCTTCCTGCTCGGCGAGGAGCCGGTGGCGGTCAGCGCCCATGCCTCGGTGCTGGTCGACAGACAAATCGGCGAGGCCGGCGATTTCGACAGCGTCAGCGTCATCCTCGAAACCGCCTCCGGCAAGCAGTGCATCATCTCCAATTCGCGGCGCGCCACCTACGGCTACGACCAGCGCATCGAGGTGCATGGCTCGAAAGGCATGGTCGCGGCCGAGAACCAGCGGCCGGTGTCGATCGAGCTAGCCAATGAAAAGGGCTATACGCGCCCGCCGCTGCACGACTTCTTCATGACCCGCTATCTCGACGCCTACGCCAACGAGATCGCCGCCTTCATCGCGGCAGCGACGTCAGGCAAGAAGGCGGCGCCGAGCGGCAAGGACGGGCTCGTCGCGCTGAGGTTGGCGGACGCGGCGCTGAAATCGGCTAGGGAAGGCAAGACCATTCGCCTCGACAACACAGTCTGACTATCAAGCACAGGAGCAAGGCGATGAACGGTTCCGCCGGTCGCAATTCCGAAACACGCGCTATCGTCACCGGCGGCGCGCAAGGCATCGGCTTCGCCGTCGCCGAGACGCTGGCCGACGAGGGCTGCCGCGCCCTGGCGCTGGTTGGCCGTTCCAGGGAGAAGGGCGACAAGGCGGTCGCCGCACTTGGGAAAAACGGCGTCGACGCCATCTTCATCAGCGCCGACGTCTCGGTGGTGGCCGACTGCAAGCGGGTCGTCGAAACGGCGATCGCTCATTTCGGCACCGTCAATTCGCTGGTCAACGCTGCCGCCACCTCGGCCCGCGGCTCACTGGTCGAGACCACCGAGGAAACATTCGACCAGATATTTCAGACCAATGTGCGCGGCCCCTTCTTCCTGATGCAGGGTGTGGTGGCACACCTGCTCGACCGCAAGGCGCCCGGCTCAATCGTCAATGTGCTGTCGATGTCGGCGCATTGTGGCCAGTCGTTCCTGGCGCCCTATTCGTCGAGCAAGGGCGCACTGGCGACGCTGACCAAGAATGTCGCCAATGCCTACCGCAGCAATCGCATCCGCTGCAACGCCGTGCTGCCCGGCTGGATGGATACCGAGGGCGAGGCGATCGTGCAGAAGAAATGGCACGACGCGCCGGACGACTGGCTGGAAAAGGCCGAGGCCGCGCAGCCGATGGGCCAATTGGTGAAGCCGGACCAGCTTGCCTGGCTGATCAGCTATATGGTCAGCTCGCAGTCGGGCGTCATGACCGGGTCGCTGGTCGATTACGACCAGAACATTGCAGGGTCGTCGCCGGAGTAGCATCATCAGACGGTGGGTGGTGTCTCAGTTTGAATTTCGGCTGTGGGTGGTTTTCTGCCCTCCGCCTCGCCAATCGGAACGAGCAGGCAGCGCCAGAAGCGGAACTACAAATGCGCAGCCAGGAAGGTCCGGCATCGCCCCCGAGGCGGACCTTCCCAAAATTTGCCCGGAAGCCCGCGCCCTGCCCCATTGATGCCCAATGCGGCTTGTGCAGCTCTGAATAAGTAGCCATTGTGAAGGTGAGGCCATCGGGGGCGCACGTGAAGGCAGACAGTCAAGCTGTTCGTATGAACGGGGCGGATGTCCTCGCTGAAGTGCTTTTGGCGAATGACGTGACGGTATGCTTCGCCAATCCGGGAACATCGGAAATGCATTTCGTCGCGGCGCTGGATCGCAAGCCAGAATTGCGATGCGTGCTCGGTCTCAGCGAGGGCGTCGTCACCGGCGCTGCCGACGGCTACGCGCGAATGACCGGTCACCCCGCCGCAACCTTGCTTCACACAGGACCAGGGCTTGCCAATGGGTTGGCCAATTTGCACAACGCACGCCGCGCCCGCACACCGATGATAAATATCGTGGGTGACCATGCTTCCTATCACCTTCCGCTCGACGCGCCGTTGGCCACGGACATCGAAGGACTGGCAGCGCCGATGTCGAATTGGGTGCGTCGCGTCAACGGTTCCCTGGATGTCGGCCCTACGGCTGAGGCGGCCTATCGTGCCTCGTTGTCGCCGCCAGGAGTTGCAACGATGATTCTGCCTGCCGATGCTGCGTGGGGAGAGGTTGCCGCGCCTTCGCCTTGGCGAAAGATATCGATCGACACACCTCGCTCGCCCGATCCTCAAACGGTGCGAGCGGTGGCAAGAGCCATCCGCGCCAATCCGGGGCGCGTCGCAATCGTTGTCGGCGGAACCGCTGCGCGCGCCGACGCGCTTGCCATCGCAGGCCGGATCGCGACTGCGTGCGACGTTCGGCTCTTCAACGAAGTGTTGGTAGCCCACACTCAGCGTGGCCTCGGGCGAGTCGCTCCGGTGCGCATTCCTTATCCGATCGACTTGGCGCTCGATGTCTTGAAGGACCTCGACCTGTTAGTTCTTGTCGGCGCGCCGGAACCGGTGGCGTTCTTCGCGTATCCAGGAAAGCCCGGTAGGTTGGTTCGGGATGATTGTACAGTCCTGACGCTGACCAAGCACGGCGAGGATTTGAAGGGAGCGCTGGAAGCACTGCATGACGAACTCGGCGTGAAGCGAACGCAGTCCCTGCAACTGATCGCGCCAAAAGGAGACGAAGGCTATCCAGTTGGACAACTGACTGACGATGCGGTTGCGGTTATTGTCGCGCACAAAATTCCCGACAACGCCATCATATGCGAGGAGGCAATAACCTCTGGCCGACGGTTCTTCGCACTCTCCGCCTTCGCGGCTCCACATGACTTCATCTCGCCGACGGGAGGATCCATCGGTGACGGCATCCCTCTGGCAACGGGTGCTGCTGTCGGGTGTCCGGATCGAAAGGTAATCAACCTCCAGGCCGATGGGAGCGCCATGTATACCGTGCAGGGGCTTTGGACCCAGGCCCGCGAGCATCTCGATGTGACGACGATCATCTTCTCAAATCGGACTTACGCAATCCTCCACGCCGAGATGCGTAACGTTGGGGTCGCCTCCATCGGGACAAATGCTCAACGAATGCTCGATCTCGATAATCCCCCAATCGATTGGGTCTCCCTTGCGCGCGGTTTTGGCGTCGAGGCAGCAGTTGCCACCACCTGCGAGACGTTCAGTACGCTGCTTGATGCGGCCTTGTCGCGCCAGGGGCCGTTTCTCATCGAGGCACGATTATGAAAGTGCCTAATTGGCAAAGGCGCTGCGTGTTTTTTCCGGCTCAAATGACAAAAGTTCCACCGCTTTCGAACCTTGCATGGCGACCACATAAAGGTCGCCTTGGGGTCAAGGGCGTGAATTCGGCACGAGCGAACGAACTTCCGCAACGGGTCGTGAGCCGAAATTCAAATAGAGACACTACCGACGCGTGACAAGCGCTCCGGCTTCGGCTATAGGGCTGACATGATCCACCTGACCGCCTCGTTCTGGTATTTTAGCTACGGCAGCTCGCTGGCGGCGGGAGGATTGCGCTCGATCTGAAGATTGCAGCAACAACATCCGATCAGCCGCCAGACCTGGCGGCTTTTTTGTTTCAGCCGGCAGGTCTCCCAACCAGGAGCAGAAAGCCGTGTTGACCACCACCGACGATCTTCGGGTCAAGGAAATAAGGGAATTGAGTACGCCGGACCAGGTGATGCGGGAGATACCGCGCACGCTGACGGCGACGCGCACCGTTGCCGCGGCACGCAACGCCATCCACGCCGTGCTGACCGGCGCCGACGATCGGCTGATCGTCGTCGTCGGCCCCTGTTCGATCCACGACCCGGCCGCTGCCGTAGACTATGCCAGCCATCTGGCGGGGTTGCGCGAGAGCCTGTCGGACCGGCTGGAGATCGTGATGCGCGTGTATTTCGAGAAGCCGCGCACGACGGTCGGCTGGAAGGGCCTGATCAACGATCCCGACCTGGACGGCAGCTTCAACATCGACAAAGGACTGAGACTGGCCCGCAACGTGCTCTCCGCCGTCAACAATCTCGGCCTTCCGGCGGCGACCGAATTCCTCGACATGGCGACCCCGCAATACATTGCCGACCTCGTCGCCTGGGGCGCGATCGGCGCGCGCACGACAGAGAGCCAGATCCATCGCGAACTTGCATCCGGCCTGTCCTGCCCGGTCGGCTTCAAGAATGGCACCGACGGCAATTTGCGGATCGCCGCCGAAGCGGTGAAATCCGCCGCTCAGCCGCATCATTTCATGGCGGTGACGAAGGGCGGGCGCAGCGCCATCGCGACGACCACCGGCAACGAGGACTGCCACGTCATCCTGCGCGGCGGCATCGTGCCGAACTATGACGCGACGAGCATAGCTGCCGCCTGCGCGGAACTCGGCCGGATCGGCGTAGCGCCACGGCTGATGATCGATGTCAGCCACGCCAACAGCAACAAGAAGCCGGAGAACCAGCCGACGGTGGCGGCTGACGTGGCGGGCCAGGTCGCGGCAGGCGATGAGCGCATCATCGGCGTCATGATCGAGAGCAACCTCGTCGCCGGCCGGCAGGACATCATGCCCGGCAAGCCGATCGTCTACGGCCAGAGCATCACCGATGGCTGCATCGACTGGGCAACCACCGAGACGGTGCTGCACGGCCTTGCCGACGCCGTCGAGCGGCGCCGATCAGCGCGACGCGCTATCATCTCCAGCCGTCCGGGCGCCGCCTGAAGCTTTCACCTTCTCCCCTTGTGGGAGAAGGTGAATCGGCGCGCAGCGCCGAGCCGGATGAGGGGTGCCGGACGGGATGCTGCGTTAAAAAAAGGAATGATTTTAAAGGCTTATAACTTCAAAGGTAGCGATCCGTCCAACACCCCTCATCCGACCGAGCTTCGTTCGGCCACCTTCTCCCACAGGGGGAGAAGGTGAGCCAACGCCGGCGCTACCTCACATCAACCCAGCGCAGTTCCTCGAATGAGCTCGCCATGGCATGCACGGTGCGCTCGATTTCGAGGCCCCCGTCGAAATCGATGATCCGCGCCGGCTTGCCGGCCAGCCGCGTCAAAAGCTCCCGGCATTCGATGATCTTGAGATCGTTGAAGCCAAGCCCGTGGCCGGGTGCCGGCAGGAAGGCGTCGTAGGGCTTGTGATGCGGCGCCACCAGGATGGTGCGATAGCCTTGCTCGGTCGGCCGGTCAGCGGTGAGATAGAGCTGGAACTCGTTCATCCGCTCCTGATCGTACAGGATCGAGCCCTTCGAGCCGAAGACCTGGATGGCGATCCGGCCCTTGCGGCCCCAGGCCGAACGGTTGACCAGCAGCGTGCCGGCAATGCCGTTTTCGAGATGCATCAGCACGCTGGCGATGTCGTAGGTCTCAACCGCCCGGCGCCCGCCCGACGCGACGCGGCGATCGGCATAGGGTTTTGCCATGTCGCACATGACGCGGGCGACGCGGCCGAACAGCACGGCGACCAGCGACAGCGGATGCACGGCGAAATCGTCGAGCGCACCGTAACCGGACGCCGCCTCGTGCTTCCAGAAGAACTGCGCCTCCGGGTCGGCCATGAAATCCTCGTCCATCTCGATGCGCAGATGGTTGACCTCGCCGATGATCTTCTCGTCGAGCAGCGCACCGATATGGCGGATGGCCGGGTTCTGGATGTAGTTGTAGCCGAGCGCCGCCACCTTGCCGGACTTTTGGGCCGCCGCCGCCATGGCTTGCGCCTCGGCAAAGCTCGGCGCCATCGGCTTTTCGCACCACAAATGCTTGCCGGCTTCGAGGATGGCGATGGCCATCTCCGGGTGGAACTGGTTGGGCGTGGTCAGCGAGACGATATCGACATCCGGATCATCGACGACAGCGCGCCAATCGCCGGAGCCCTTGGCGAAGCCGAATTCGGTGGCACGGCGTTTGGCAAGGTCCTCTGTGACCTCGCCGAGATGGACCAGCCTTGGCTTGGCCACGTCGGGAAAGACGGTGCCGACCGTGTTCCAGGCGATGGCGTGACACTTGCCCATGAAGCCTGTGCCGATAAGACCGACTCCGACCATTTCCCTTGTCTCCGCTGCCAGGACGATTTTGTGTGGATGAATTAGTCCATTTTATCCAGAAATGGAACGCATGCCTCATTTTTTATGGCCTTCTTGCACAGGCTCGCTATGATGGGGCACACACGGCATCGATTGATGGCTTAGGCGGAGCGACGATGGACGAACGGGTGCCCCGCGATTTCGAAACGCTGCGTTCGACGATCCTGGAACGGCGCCATAGCCTGCCCAAGCGCATCGCGCAGATCGCCGCCTATGCGCTCGACAATCCCGACGATATTGCCTTTGGCACCGCCGCCAGCATTGCCGCCTCCGCCGGCGTCCAGCCTTCGACCTTGATCCGCTTCGCCCAGCAGCTCGGCTTCGACGGCTTCACCAGCCTACAGCTGGTGTTTCGCGAGCGGCTGCGTGAGCGCAATTCGTCCTATGACGAAAGGCTGGCGGCATTGCGCGCCAAGGCCGAGGAAGGCGCCGGTCACCGGGCGATTTTCGACGGCTTCGTCGCCGCGGCCAGCACCTCGCTCAACGATATTTCAGGCAGGTTGAACGAAGACCATTTCGAAGATGCGATCGCCCTGCTTGCGAAGGCGGAGACGATCTATGTGCTGGCCAAGCGCCGCTCGTATCCGGTCGCCTCCTACATCGCCTATGCGCTGGGCAAGCTCAAGATCCGCAACCAGCTGATCGAATCGGCCGCCGGCCTCAACGCCGAGATGATCAGCTTTGCCTCGCCCAGGGATGCCGTCATCGCCATCAGTTTCTCACCCTATGCCCCGGCGGCCATCGAGGAGGCGCGCGTCATTTCCGAGCAAGGCGTGCCGATCGTGGCGATCACCGACAGTTCGTTTTCGCCGCTCGCCCAGTTCGCCAAAGTCTGGTTCGAGGTCGCCGAGGCCGATTTCGCCGGCTTCCGGTCGCTGTCGGCAACGATGGCGCTGGCCATGGCGCTGACCGTTGCGGTTGGCGAAAAGCGGCGCGATGCGGGCAGGAAGCGCAAGGCCTAGACAACTTTTCTCTTGTTTGACCATGATCTTTTCCGAAAACCGGGCGCCACTTTTTTGCTTCGCTGACCTTCGGTTCGGGATCATGGTCTAGCACTTTTCAGTAAAGGAATGCGCGTTCCATATTGACTATGGATTGGAATTATTATTTCATATTGCCGGCGCCACGCTGCCGCTCGCGCGTGTTACCCAAGACAACAAGGCTGATGGGAGGTTCGAATGGGCGAAGCCGTGGACGCGAAACATGCGCCGCTCGACGTCATCACCATTGGCCGCGCCTCGGTCGACCTCTACGGCCAGCAGATCGGCTCGCGCCTGGAGGACATCACCTCCTTTGCCAAGTCGGTCGGCGGCTGTCCGGCCAACATTTCGGTCGGCACGGCGAGGCTCGGCCTGCGCTCGGCGCTGCTCACCCGCGTCGGCAACGAGCAGATGGGCCGTTTCATCCGCGAGCAGTTGACACGCGAGGGCGTTTCCGTGGCCGGCCTCAGGACCGACCCGGACCGGCTGACCGCGCTGGTGCTGCTGTCGGTCGAGGACGAAGGCGTCTCGCCGATGATCTTCTACCGCTCCGACTGCGCCGACATGGCGCTGGCGGAGGAGGACATAGATGAGACGTTCATCGCTTCGGCACGTGCGATCGTCGTCACCGGTACGCATTTTTCGCGACCCAACAGCGACGCCGCGCAGCGCAAGGCGATCCGCACTATTAAGGCCAAGGGCGGCAAGGTGGTGTTCGACATCGACTACCGCCCTAATCTCTGGGGTCTCGCCGGCCATGCCGAAGGCTTCGAGCGCTACGTGAAATCCGACCGGGTCTCCGCCCAGCTGAAGACAGTGCTGCCCGACTGCGACCTGATCGTCGGCACCGAAGAAGAGATCATGATCGCCTCCGGTGCGGATGATTGCCTGAGCGCGTTGAAGACCATCCGCTCGCTGTCCAAGGCCACGATCGTCTTGAAGCGCGGCGCCATGGGCTGCATCGTCTATGATGGGCCGATCAGCGATGATCTCGAAGACGGCATCGTCGGCAAGGGCTTTCCGATCGAGGTCTACAATGTGCTCGGTGCCGGCGATGCCTTCATGTCGGGCTTCCTGCGCGGCTGGCTCGGCGAGGAAAGCCTGGAGACGGCGGCGACCTGGGCCAATGCCTGCGGCGCCTTCGCCGTGTCGCGGCTGCTCTGCGCGCCGGAATACCCGACCTTTGAGGAACTGCAGTTCTTCCTGAAGAACGGCAGCAAGCATCTGGCCTTGCGCAAGGACGAGGCGATCAACCATATCCATTGGGCGACGACGCGCCGGCGCGATATTCCCTCGCTGATGGCGCTGGCCTGCGACCACCGTATCCAGCTCGACGATGTCGCCGCGAAAGCCGGCGCCGATCCGTCGCGCATCCATGATTTCAAGGTGCTGACGGTCAAGGCGGCGGCAAAGGTTGCCGCTGGTCGCGCCGGTTACGGCATGCTGCTCGACGAAAAATACGGCCGCGAGGCGATGTTCGAATTCGCCCGCCATTCCTTCGCCTGGCTTGGCCGGCCAGTCGAATTGCCCGGATCTCGGCCGCTTCGTTTCGAATTCTCGCAGGATATCGGCTCGCAATTGATCGAGTGGCCGGTCGACCATTGCATCAAGTGCCTGTGCTTCTATCACCCCGACGACCCGGAGGCGCTGAAGACCGAGCAGCAGCAGAAGCTCAAAAGCCTGTTCGAGGCCGCGCGGAAAGTGGGGAGAGAACTTCTCATCGAAATCATCGCCGGCAAGCACGGCAAGCTCGACGACACGACGATCCCACGGGCGCTGGAAGAACTCTATGCGCTTGATATCAAGCCCGACTGGTGGAAGCTTGAACCGCAGGCTTCAGCTGGGGCTTGGGCAAAGATCGAAGCGGTGATCCTGAAGAACGATCCGTGGTGCCGCGGGATTGTGCTGCTCGGCCTGGAAGCGCCACAGGACGAGCTGGAAGCGGCCTTCGCCGCCACCGCCAAGGCGCCCATCGTCAAGGGCTTCGCCGTCGGACGCACCATCTTCATCAACGCGGCCGAACAATGGCTTGCCGGCAAGATGTCGGACGACGAGGCGGTGGCCGACATGGCGTCGCGCTTCGAGAGGCTGACCGAGGCATGGCTTGCCGCGCGCGGCCGCAAAGCAGCATAAGAAGGCGCGGCATAAGGACTGCGGAGGAAAACAACATGACCAAGACAATCCGCCTGACGATGGCGCAGGCGTTGACCCGCTTTCTTGCTCGCCAGATGACCGAGATCGACGGCAAGAAAATGCCGATCTTCGGCGGCGTCTGGGCGATCTTCGGCCATGGCAATGTCGCCGGCGTCGGCGAGGCGCTTTATCAGGTGCGCGACGAATTGCCAACCTTTCGCGCCCACAACGAACAGGCGATGGCGCATGCGGCGATCGCCTACGCCAAGGCCAATTTTCGCCGACGCTTCATGGCGGCCACCAGCTCGATCGGCCCCGGAGCGCTCAACATGGTGACGGCGGCAGCACTTGCGCATGTAAACAGGTTGCCTGTCCTGTTTCTCCCCGGCGACGTTTTCGCCAATCGCATCCCCGACCCCGTCCTGCAGCAGGCAGAGGATTTCTCCGACGGCACGGCGACGGTCAATGACTGCTTCAAGCCCGTGTCGCGCTATTTCGACCGCATCACCCGGCCCGAGCAGATCATCCCGGCGCTCAATCGCGCCATGCAGGTGCTGACCGATCCGGCCGAATGCGGACCGGTGACGCTGGCGCTCTGCCAGGATGTGCAGGCCGAGGCCTATGATTACCCCGAGAGCTTCTTTGCCGAACGGGTCTGGACCCAGCGCCGACCGCGTCCGGACCGCCAGGAGCTGGCGGCCGCGGTGGCAGTACTGAAGGGCGCGAAGAAGCCATTGGTGATTGCCGGCGGCGGCGTGCTTTATTCGCAGGCTTCCGGTGAATTGGCGAAGCTGGTGCAAGGCGCCGGTATCCCGATCTGTGAGACACAGGGCGGCAAATCCTCGCTTCCGGACGATCATCCGCTCAACATGGCGGCGGTCGGCGTCACCGGCACTTCGGCTGCCAACCGGCTGGCTGAAGAAGCCGATGTCGTGCTTGCCGTCGGCACCAGATTGCAGGATTTCACCACCGGCTCGTGGGCGCTGTTCAAGAATTCCGGCAAGACCATCATCGGGCTGAACGTCCAGCCTTTCGACGCGGGAAAACACCAGGCGCTGCCGCTGGTCACTGATG
Organism: Mesorhizobium sp. WSM4840; assembly: GCF_055811755.1. Classification (NCBI taxonomy): domain Bacteria; kingdom Pseudomonadati; phylum Pseudomonadota; class Alphaproteobacteria; order Hyphomicrobiales; family Phyllobacteriaceae; genus Mesorhizobium; species Mesorhizobium sp. WSM4840. The sequence goes on along the minus strand of NZ_JBVVQD010000007.1, from coordinate 162,787 downwards.
CGGCGGAAGGGCTCGCCGAGCTTGGCGCGGCGCTGAACGGCTGGAAGGCGCCGGCTGCCTGGACCGACAATGCTACCAAGGGCAAAAAGGACTGGCAGGCCGATGCCGGCAAGGTGGCGGCGTCGACCAATGCCGCCTATCCGTCCGACGCGCAGGTGATCGGCGCCGTGCAGCGCGCCATGGGCTCCGGCGTGATACTGCTTCATGCCGCCGGCGGCCTGCCCGGCGAATTGCACAAGCTTTGGCAAGCCGGCGCGCCCGGCTCCTACCACGCCGAATACGGCTTCTCGACCATGGGCTACGAGATCGCTGGCGGGCTCGGCGTGAAGATGGCCAAGCCGGGTGAAGAGGTCGTCGTGATGATCGGCGACGGCTCCTATCTGATGCTCAATTCCGAGATCGCGACCTCGGTCATGCTCGGCCTCAAGCTGACCATCGTGCTGCTCGATAACAGGGGCTATGGCTGCATCAACCGGCTGCAGATGGCGACCGGCGGCGCCAACTTCAACAATCTGCTGAAGGACGCACGCCACGAGATTATGCCCGATATCGACTTCGCCGCGCATGCGGCAAGCCTCGGCGCCATCGCCGAGAAGGTTTCGTCGATCGCCGGGCTGGAAACGGCGCTGGCAAAGGCGAAAGACAATAGCAAGACGACGGTACTGGTCATCGACACCGACCCACTGGTGTCGACCGATGTCGGCGGCCATTGGTGGGATGTCGCCGTGCCGGAAGTTTCTTCGCGGCCGCAGGTCAACGCCGCACGCAAAGCCTATGAAGAAAAGCGGCGGATGCAGAGTGTTGGTGATTGATGTCGGCGCTGCCCCTCACCCTTACCCTCTCCCCGTTAGGACGGGGAGAGGGGGTCGCGAACGTTGACGTTTGTCCCTTCTCGCCGTCCTTACGGGGAGAAGGTGCCGGCAGGCGGATGAGGGGCAGCGCCGACGAATGAAAATTGAACGAACTGACATTGGAGTGACGACTTGAAAGCCAAACTGGGCATGTCTCCCATTGCATGGTGGAACGACGATCTTGCGGAACTCAGCGATGACGTGTCGCTGGAAGAGTGCTTGCGCCAGTCGCGATCGGCGGGCTTCACCGGCATGGAAATGGGCCGCCGTTTTCCCAGTGATCCGAAAATCATGCTGCCGATCCTGAAGGAGGCCGACGTGACGCTCTGCGGCGGCTGGTTCTCCGGTACGCTGGTCGACGAAGACATGGCCAAGAACAAGGATCGCATCCAGCCGATGATCGATCTGTTCAAGGCGGTGAACGCGCCTTGCATCGTTTACGGCGAGGTCGGCCGCTCCATCCAGGGCGACCGCTCGAAGCCGCTCGCCACCAAGCCCAGGCTTTCGGATGACGAGATGAAAGCCTATGCGAGGCGCCTCACGCAGTTCGGCGAATGGTGCGCCGAGCAGGGCATGCCGCTCTCGTATCACCATCATATGGCGGCGGTCGTCGAGACCGAGCCGGAGCTCGATGCCTTCATGCGCTACTCGGGTGAAGGCATTCCCCTGCTGCTCGATGCCGGTCACCTGGCGTTTGCCGGCGGTGACGTTCTGCACGCCATCGACAACCATCACCAGCGCATCAACCACGTGCATGTGAAAGATGTGCGCATGGGGGTGATTGAAAAACTGGATCGCCAGAAGCAATCCTTTCTCGATGCCGTGGCGCTTGGCGCCTTCACGGTGCCGGGAGATGGTTCGCTGGATTTCGGTGCCATTGTGGAAAGGCTGGCGAACTACGGCTATGAAGGCTGGTTCGTGGTCGAAGCCGAGCAGGACCCGAAGAAGAATCCGCCGCTCAAGATGGCGCAAGTCGGCTACAAGGAGTTGATGCGGGTGATGACGGCCGCCGGCTACACGGTTGCAACACAGGGCTTCCCCAATGCTTGAATGCAGTATTCCCGGCGAAGGGCTGATCCGATGCGGGGGTTGATCCGATGAAGGACTCTGAGCATCCGTTCTTCCGGCCTTTGTGGCGGCGCGTTGCCATCGTCGCGGTCTGCCTGGGCTGGGCCGTGGTCGAGTTTGCCACCGGCGCGCCGTTCTGGGGCACGATCGCGCTCGGCTTCGCCGGCTATGCCGTCTGGCAGTTCTTCTATCTCTACAAGCCGGCCGACGGCGGCAAGGATCCGGCCGAGCCGAAGGAATGATCGGAATCCATGGCGCAGAAGTTTTTGGATCGGATACCGCGTGACTGACAGATCGCATGCGTCGGCGATTGGCCGGTACACCCCTCGCTTCGTCATCCTAGGGCGGAGCAAGGAGCGCAGCGACGCGGCGCAGACCCTAGGATCCATGCCATGACTTCGAAGTATTATGACGGTGCAGAATTCTGCTCCGCTGTGCCCTTCGGCCAAGGTTACGGCATGGATCCTAGGGTCTTCGCGACGGAGCTTCGCTCCTGCTTCGCCCTAGGATGACGAAGTTGGAATTCGAGTGTCGAGGATAGGAGACCTCAATGTCGAAACTGCTGGTCAAAGCCGATAAGGGGCATGGCCGCGTCGCCCATGTGACGCCGCAAAACGCCGGCTGGACCTATGTCGGTTTCGATCTGCATCGGCTGCGGCCAGGCGAAATAGCCTCCGGACAAACCGCGAACCGTGAAGTCTGCCTGGTGTTCGTCACCGGCAAGGGCAAGGCCAAGGCCGGCGGCAAGGATCTCGGCCTGCTCGGCGAACGCATGTCGCCCTTCGAAGGCAAGCCGTGGTCGGTCTACGTACCGCAGGGTTCTGACTGGTCGGTGACCGCCGATACCGACCTCGAAGTCGCGGTCTGCTCGGCGCCGGGGCTTGGCGGCGGCCTGCCGGTCCGCGTCATTGCGCCGAAGGATCTCGGCCAGGAGGTTCGCGGCAAGGGCACCAACACGCGCTATGTCACCAACATCCTGCCGGAAGGCAAGCCGGCCGATTCATTGCTGGTGGTCGAGGTCATTACGCCCGGCGGCCATACATCGAGCTATCCGCCGCACAAGCATGACCAGGACAATCTGCCGGCCGAATCCTATCTTGAGGAGACCTATTACCACCGCCTCAATCCGCCACAGGGCTTTGCCTTCCAGCGGGTCTACACCGATGCCGATCGGAATGGCGCTCGTTCGCTCGACGAGGCGATGGCAATCGAGGACGGCGACGTCGTGCTGGTGCCAAAGGGCTATCACCCTTGTGCCGCCTGCCATGGCTACGACCTCTACTACCTCAACGTCATGGCCGGGCCGAAGCGGACGTGGAAATTCCACAACGCGCCCGAGCACGAATGGCTGATGAAGGCCTGAGGCGCTGCCCGTCCGGGTCGGCAAACTGGCCCAAGGCGAAAAAATCGTCGGCTAATGACCCGCCTGAACAACTTTGTTATCAGGAGCGATCATCAGCTTCGTCATTTCGTCATGCAAATCGCCTATGGCAGCGGGAGTTGACGAGGACTTTCGATGCGCTACGCTATCTATTTCACACCCCGGCAGGACGAACCGCTGGCGCGGATCGCCGCCAATTGGCTCGGCCGCGACCCGTTCGGCGCCGCCACGAGGCCGGTCGAGGCCGTGGGCGAACTGTCGGCGGCGGAAGTCGCCTTCCACACCGCTTCGGCACGCCGCTACGGCTTTCATGCGACACTGAAGGCGCCCTTCCGGCTGGCTTCGAACGAAACGGAAGGCGCGCTTCGCGCGGCACTGGACGATTTCGCCGAGACGACGCCGATGGTGACGATCCCACGGCTGGTCGTCAGCCAGATCGACGGCTTCTTCGCGCTGGTGCCGGAAGGACCGCTGCCGGCGCTCAACCGCTTCGCCGACGACGTTGTGCGCGACTTCGACCGTTTTCGCGCGCCGCTGAGCGAGGCTGAGATCGAACGGCGCAGCCCTGACTCGCTGAAGCCGGATGAATTCCGCAATCTTTGCCAGTGGGGCTACCCCTATGTCTTCGGGACCTTCCGGTTCCATATGACGCTGTCCGGCCGTGTCTCGTCACAGGAAAGCCCTCGTCTTCGCGCAGCAATCGACAGCCTGTTTGCGCAGGTCCTGCAACGGCCGGTGCCGGTGGACGCACTGACCCTGTTTGTCGAAACCGAACCTGGCGCCCCGTTCATGGTGCTTTCCCATCACGCGCTCGGGCGCCGCCCGGCCAGAAAAACTGCCTGAAATGGCCATTTGTTTTAACCGCATTTGTGCAACGCCAATTCACCCAATCGGTGATTCCAATTGGCTGCAAAATGCTCCAAGGACTGCCTGAAATGACCACCGAGACCGTTCTCAACAATGCCCGCATCGTGCTTGCCGACGAGATCGTCGAAGGGTCGATCGTGCTGCGCGACGGCTTGATCTCCGGGATCGATGCCGGTGCCGGCCGGAGCGGCGAGGACATGGGCGGCGATTTCATCATTCCCGGGCTGGTCGAGCTTCACACCGACCACCTCGAAGGCCATTACGCGCCGCGGCCGAAAGTGCGCTGGAACCCGATCGCCGCGGTGCTCGCTCACGACGCGCAAGTGGCGACCGCCGGCATCACCACCGTGCTCGATGCCTTGCGCGTCGGTATGGACGACGACGCCGACATGAATTCGGCCGACATGCGCAAGCTGGCCGATGCGATCGAGGACAGCGTCCAGCAGGACCGGCTGCGGGCCGACCATTTCATCCATCTGCGCTGCGAGGTTTCGGCGCCGGATTGCCTCGCAGCCTTCGCGCATTTTGACGGCGATGACAGGATCAAGCTGGCGTCGCTGATGGACCATGCGCCGGGACAGCGCCAGTTCGTCGATTTGGAAACCTATGCCTATTACTACCAGCGTAAGCTGAAGCTGACGGATCGCGAATTCCAGCAATTCTGTGAGAAGCGGATGGCGGAGTCGGCGACGAATTCAGGGCCGAACCGCGCCTTCATCGCTGCTGCCTGCCATCAGCGCGGCATCGTGCTGGCCAGCCATGACGACGCCACGACCGGCCATGTCGACGAGGCGATCGAACAAGGCGTCCGCGTCGCCGAATTCCCGACGACCAAAGAGGCCGCAAAAGCTTCGAAGGCGGCAGGGCTCGGGGTGCTGATGGGCGCCCCGAACGTCATGCGCGGCGCTTCGCATTCGGGCAATGTTTCGGCCCGCACGCTCGCCGGCGAAGGCCTGCTCGACATATTGTCGTCCGATTACATTCCCTTCAGCCTGATCCAGTCGGCGTTTTTCCTCGGCGACGTGGTCGACGGCATTTCCCTGCCTCAGGCGGTCGCCATGGTCTCGAAGAACCCGGCCGAGGCAGTCGGCCTCTCCGATCGCGGCGTCATCGAACAGGGCCGGCGCGCCGATGTGGTTCGTGTACGTCTCGACGACCATGTCCCGGTTGTCCGCACCGTCTGGCGGCAGGGACGCCGGGTCGCATGATGCCGTCGGCGTTGATCAAGCGTGAATTGTCGGCTGCGGCGTTTCCGATCCGCGACGGCGTCTTCGTCGCCGTCGTCGGCCCGAGCGGCGCCGGCAAGGACACGGTGATCGGCTATGCCCGGTCGCTATTTTCCGACGAGACGCGGCTGGAGTTCGTCCGCCGGGTCATCACCCGGCCGAGCGATATGGCAAGCGAGGATCACGACACGCTTGCCGATGCGGCCTTTGTCGAGGCGGAAGCGGATGGCGCCTTCGCCATCTCCTGGGAGGCGCATGGCTTGCGCTACGGCATCCCGGCTGAAGTCGACCGGTCGGTCGCCAACGGCCGCGTCGCCATCGCCAATGTCTCCCGCGCCATCATCCCGGCGCTGCGTGATCGTTATGCCAATCTGGCGATCGTCGAGATCACCGCTTCGCCGCAAATCCTGGCCGAGCGACTGGCGATGCGCGGCCGCGAGTCGCGCGGCGAAGTGCTGGCGCGGCTGGCGCGCAGCGCCAATGTGGCGTTGTCCGGACCAGGCGTCACCTCGATCGACAATAGCGGCCCGCGCGAAGCGGCCGGCGAGCGCTTTGCCGACGTGCTGCGCAAGGCGATGGCGTTTTCGGACATGTCGGGCTTAATTTAAGGCTGCGTCTTCCCTTCTCCCCTTGTGGGAGAAGGTGGATTGGCGCGTAGCGCCAAGACGGTTGAGGGGTGCTGGCCGGAGCTCGGTCGGCGTCAAGCTGGAACACCCCTCATCCGGCCGAGCTTGGCTCGGCCACCTTCTCCCACAAGGGGAGAAGGGAGAGGCGGAGCGGCTACTCCGCGGCAGCGCCAGCTGCGCCTTTGCGGGTTGCCTCCAGCATCAGCCGCCGCTCCCGGTACACGCCCCATTGCTGGTCGACCAGCACGCCAATGAGGATCACGCCGCCCATCACTGCGAAATTGAGCGAGGAGGGGATGCCGAGCAGGTTGACGAGGTTCTGCAGTTCCTGCAGCAGGACCGTTCCGAGGATGACGCCGATCAGCGAGCCCTCGCCGCCGCGCAGCGAGAAGCCGCCGAGCACCGCTGCCGCTATGGCATAGAGTTCGTAGAACTGGCCGTGGCTCGCCGGCGAGATCGAGCGCGTGTACATCGCGAAGTAGATCGCCGATAGCGCCGTCAGCACGCCGCAGATGACATAGGCCGCCATGACAACGCGGCCGGTGCGTATCCCGGAATATTTCGCCGCCTCCTCATTCTTGCCGATGGCGTAGAGATAGCGGCCGAACACCGAACGATGCAGCACCACCCACATCACGATGGCGATGACGATCAGCGCTATGAAACTGTTTGGCACGCCATGGAATCGCCCCGCGGTCAGGAATTCGAGCTCCGGAAAGTTCTGTCCGAAAGCAAAACCCGCCGTGCCGTCGGCAGTGTAGAACCGCGCGACGCCGCGATAGATCAAGAGGCCGCACAGCGTCACCACGAAAGGCTGCAATTTGAGCCGTGTGATCAGCCAGCCATGTGCCAGCCCGATGATGCCGCCGAGCACGAGGATCAGCGGCAGCGCTGCCGGCCATGCCATGCCGCGCGTGGCGATGAAATCGACGAACAGGACGCCGAGCAGCGCGACTACCGAGCCGACCGACAATTCGATGCCGCCGGTGATGATGACGAAAGCCTGGCCGATCGCCAGGATGCCGAACAGCCCGATCAGGTTCGATGTGTTGGCGAGGTTGATCGGCAGCAGGAACCGCGGATTGATGATCGCCACCACCGCTCCCACCACCAGGATCAGGATCAGCAGGCCGAGATCTTTCTTGCTCATCGTCTTCTCCCCAATGCCTGCCTAGGCAGGTTCCGCAAAAGTGCTCCGCGGTTTTGCGACCAGGACCTGCGCAAACAAAAACTATTTCGGCTGTTTGCCAACGGCCAGCAGCAGCACGTTTTCCTGGCTGAACTGTTCCTTGTCTAGAATGCCTGAGATCTGGCCCTCATGCATGACAGCGATGCGGTCGGAGACGCCAATCACCTCCTCCATGTCGCTGGAGATCATCAGCACGGCGACACCGGCATCGGCCAGTGCGCGCATCAGCCCGTAGATCTCGGCCTTGGCGCCGATGTCGATGCCGCGCGTCGGCTCGTCGAGGATCATCACCTTGGGGCTCATGGCAAGCCATTTGGCAAGCACCACCTTTTGCTGGTTGCCGCCTGACAGCGTGCCGGTGCGCGTCGCCACCGAGGGCGCCTTGATGCCGAGATTGCGTTTCTGCTTCTCGGCGGTGACGGCTTCGGCGCGTGCAGAGACCAGGGATCGCGGAGCATGCGCCGGCAGATTGGGAAGCGAAATATTCTGGGCAATCGACATATCGAGCAGGATGCCGGTCAGCTTGCGGTCTTCCGGGACGAGGAATATCCCGTTGGCCACAGCGTCGGCGGCCGAACCAAGGACCAGATCCTTTCCATCAAGCTGGAGCGCACCGCCAAGGCTCTTCTCGATGCCGAAAAGCACACGCGCCAGTTCGGTGCGGCCGGAGCCGACAAGACCCGCCAGGCCAAGGATTTCGCCACGCCTGACGCCGAGATCGACCGGCCGGTCGGGATAGGCGCTGGTGCGAATGGCTTTGGCCGACAGGGCGACGGTGCCGGGCGGGCGCGCCGATTCTGCCGCCTTCTCCCTCTCCTTCAGCATGCGGCCGATCATCAGCTTGACCATCTGGTCGTGGTTGATGGCGCTCTTCGGCAGCGTGCCGGCAAGCCTGCCGTCCCTCAGCACGACGACGCGATCGGCGACCCGCTCGACCTCGTGAAGGCGATGCGAGATGAAAATGACGCTGATCCCCTCCGCCTTCAACGCCTTGATGACATCGAGCAGCTTGTCGGTTTCGGCAAGGGGCAGGCTCGATGTCGGTTCGTCGAGGATGACCAGCCTTGCCTCGATCGACAGCGCCTTGGCGATTTCGACCATCTGCTGCTGGGCAAGGGACAGCGTCGATACCGGCGTGTCGGTCGAAAAATTGGCGCCCACCCTCTTGAGCAGCGGCGCCGCCAGCGCGCGCAGCCTGGCCCGGTCGACGAGCCTTAGCGGACCGGCGCGCACCGGCTCGCGGCCGAAGAAGATGTTGGCGGCAACGTCGAGATTTTCGAACAGGTTGAGTTCCTGGTGGACGAAGGCGATGCCGGAACCGATGCTGGCTTCGACGGTCAGCCCGTCATGGGCGACGCCGTCGACGGTGATCGTGCCGGTGTCGGGAGTGGTCACGCCGCCGAGGATTTTCATCAGCGTCGACTTGCCGGCGCCGTTTTCGCCGACGAGACCGATGACCTCGCCAGGCCTGACCTCCATTGAAAACCCATCCAGCGCGACCACGCCGGGATAGGTCTTGCGCACGCCCTCAAGGCTGAGGAACGGGGCAATCGTGGATGCGCCGATGGATGCGTCGGAATAATTCATCATGCCTGACAGCAGCCGGTGGGCCGTTGTTTGAGCATGATCTCCAGCGAAAACCGGTTCCCACTTTTCGCTGGCGCGGTCCTTCGGTTCGGGATCATGCTCGTAGCTCCATCTGCAGACTGACGACCCTCGCAGGGTTCGTCAATGCGAGCCGCCGGCCCGAAGCGAACCTCGAGCCGGCGCAACTGCCTTCGTCCTAATTGCCGGACATCGCCTTCAGATTGGCGGCATAGTCGTCGACGTCGTCCTTGCCGATGATCTTGGTCGGCACGATGATCAGCCCGTCGGCGGGAACGCCCGACTTGTCGTCCTTGAGATAGGCGGCCATCAGCTTCATGCCCTGATAGGCCCATTCGAAGGGCTGCTGCACGACGGTGGCGGCGACGGTGCCTTCCTTGACGCCGCCCAGCGTGATCGGATCGTCGTCGAAGCCAACGACGGTGATCTGGCCGAGCTTGCCGGCGTCGCGCAGCGCTTCATAGATGCGCGGCGTGTTGTAGGAATAGAAGCCGACCATGCAGGTGACGTCGGGGCTGGCGACCAGCGCGTCCTCGACGTTCTTCTTGGCGCGGGCCTGGTCGATGTCGTCGCCACGAACGTCGATCAGCTCGATCTTGGTGCCGGCGAGCCCTTCCTTCATGCCTTCGATGCGCTCCTTGGCATTATCGGCGCCGAGCAGGCCGACGAAGCCGAGGCATTTGCCGCCGTCGGGCATCGCCTTCTTGGCGATCTCGGCCGCCTGCTTGCCGGCATCGATGTTGGACGAGCCGATATAGGCGACCCGCTTGGTCTGCGGCGCGTCGCTGTCGGTGGTGAACAGCGCCGTCTCCGAGGCGATCTTGTTGAGCCCGTCGGTAGACGTCTTGGGATCGACGGCCGAAACCATGATCGCCTTGACGCCGGCCGTCACCAGATCGTCCATCAGCCGCTGCTGGATGGCGACCGACGACTGCTCCGGATATTTGAGCTCGAGATTGTAGTCGGGCAGTTCGGCCTGGGCCTTCTTGACGCCGGCTTCGGCCGCCTTCCAGAAATCGGAAGCGCCGTTGACGACGAAGGCCAGCGTCGGTTTATCCTGGGCACGGGCAATCGCCGTGATGGACAGGCCGAGAGCCAAGGCCGCGGCAGCGACGGACGCATTTCGTATCGCAGATTTCATGTTCAACCTCCCATTTGATTCAGTCATTTTCGCTGATCTGAACTTGTCGAATGCGGCTGGACGCCTCCTCCTCAAGGGGTGCTGGCAGCGAAAGAACGGCGCCATTCCAGCCGCGATTTTGGACTTTAGAGACTCATTGGCTGTTCGTATAGTCGGATTTGTCTGACATTTCCGTAATTGCGTGGTGTTGCTTTGCCGGCCCAAGAGCCGCGGATGCCGCGCCACGCGCCTGCTTCCCGTCATGGCCCGTTCAGTCCCGAGCCGGGCATGACGAATTGACAATAGAACGCTCACGCCTATTAGTAAATAGTATTAGTCTCTGGTTGGAAACCTGGTGCCGCTGGCGAATGGTCTGCCTGCCGTGTGGTGAGAAAGGGAGGCTTCCGAAGCCGTCTAACCGCCTTGAAATTGGCTCACATTCCCAGCAATCGATCTTCCAGAACCGCGTATCGCTCTCTACGCGCTGCTAGCCATTCGGCTGCCAGGATGATAATAACGATTAATCGAGTGCCTGTTTTATAAACCGAAGCGTCGTCGGCCGTCCTGCCGTCCTTAATGACGTCCAGGACGACCTCTGGCTAGCCAAGCCGGGAATTTGGAACACAACGCCATGAGCGAACCGACGGATCTGCGCGATCCTGCCCTTGAAGCCTCCCGGCGCCGAAAGCCATCGGCCAAGAATCCCAAGAGTCGCGTCACCATGACCGATATCGCCAGGGCCGCCGGCTGCTCGCAGGCAACGGTTTCGTTCGTCCTCAACAACACGCCAGGCATAAGGCTCTCGCAGCAGACCCGCGAACGGGTGATCGAGGCCGCGCGGGGTCTCGGCTATGCGCCACCAGCCTTCTCTGCTCTTCGCAGCCCTATCGCCTCGTTCGAGGGGCTGGACGGGGTGATCGGCTTCGCGGTCGATCAACTGGCGACCAGTCCCGAAGCGGTCGTCGCCATAGAAGGAGCGCGCCAGGCCTCGTGGAATGCCGGGAACGTCGTGCTGGTCGCGCAGACTTTGGGTGATTCCGTCATGGAGCCGCGCGCGATTGCGGCACTGACCAAGCGAGGCATTTCGGCGCTGATCTACATGACCATCTTCACGCGCGAGATCGCCGCGCCCGACTATCTCTACGACCTCGATATCCCGGTCATCCTGCTCAATTGCTATACCGCCGACTACGCCTTCCCCGCCGTGGTGCCGAGCGAAATCGCCGGCGGGCAGAGCTCCACCCGCCACCTGATCAGCCATGGCCACCGCCGCATCGCCACCATCACCGGCGAGCCGTGGATGCAGGCGGCGCAGGATCGGTTGAAGGGCTACCGCCGGGCGCTGGCGACGGCCGACATCCCGTTCGATGCGGAGCTGGTGGTCGAGGGCGACTGGTCGGCGAGCGCCGGCTACGCCGCGACCGTCAAGCTTCTGGCGCTCAAGGACCGCCCAACCGCCATCTTCTGCCAGAACGACCGCACCGCGATCGGCTGCTACGAAGCGCTGAAGGAAGCCGGCCTGCACATCCCTGGGGATATTTCGGTGATCGGCTATGACGACGAGGAAATCGCCCGGCATCTGTTCCCGCCTTTGACGACGTCGATCCTGCCGCATATGGCGATGGGGCAATGGGCGATCGAGCAATTGGAAGTCCCTGCACCGCCCGGCCGCGGCCGCTACCCCATTACCAAGCTTGAATGCCCGCTGGTCGAGCGGGAATCGGTCAGTGCTCTGGCGCCTGGGCGCACACACGGACTGACAGCCAGCTGAGCACCTCCAGACTCCCGTCAATGCAAACGCCGTACTGATGCCGCTCCAAACCAGACAGGCGCCCCCGCAAAGGGCGATGGCCCCGACATTGTCGCCTGGCATGGTGGATCGGGATTCTTGTATCCCGAGTTCTGCGGATTGACATACGGTTTGCTGCAGTCTGGTTGTGGCGAAATCCTGGATCCAAGGGTAAATCTGATCGGGCTCGCCGTTTCGCACGGGCTTCGAGTCCGATCTCCTCGCTGACCCGTACATGCGGATCAGCAACCCGCCAGGAGTTGTACTGCCATGAAGCTCCAGCATCGCTACGGCCCGCCGCGCGATTTCGTCGGTTACGGCCGGCGGCCGCCGCAGATCATCTGGCCGGACGGACGTCTGGTCGCAGTCAATCTCGTGGTCTGCTACGAGGAAGGGTCGGAATATTCGCTGTTCGAGGGCGACAGCCATAGCGATGGCTGGGGCGAATATCCGTTGTCGGCGCCGGCCGGCATCCGCGATCTCGGCACCGAAACGCATTTCGAGTATGGCAGCCGCGTCGGCATCTGGCGCATCGCCAGACTGCTCGAGCGACACGGCGTCCACGCCACGATCTCGAGCTGTGCCGAGGCGCTGCGGCGCAACCCGGAGGTGACGGCATGGCTGCGCCAATCGGGTCACGATCTGCTCGGCCATGGCCTGCGCTGGACCGAACAATGGACCCTGAGCCGTGACGAGGAGCGCGACCATCTGCAGCGCGCTGTCGCGCTGTTCATCGAGCTGCTCGGCGAGCGCCCGATCGGCTGGAACAGCCGTTCCTTTCCCAGCGTCAACACGCGCGACCTCCTGATCGAGGAAGGCGGCTTCCTGTACGATTCGGATCCGTGCAATGACGACCTGCCCTATTTCGTGCCGGCACAGAACGGGCGCCTTCTGGTCGTCCCCTATTCCAAGACCTTGAACGACAGCCGCTATCTGTTCAGCCCCGGCTATGTGACGCCGAAGGACTTTGTGGACAACGTCGAAGCCTATCTGGACTTCCTGATCAGGGAAGCCAGGGAAGAAGGCGCGCGCATGATGACGATAGCAATCCATGCGCGGTGGACCGGCCAGCCCAACCGGGCCGCGGCATTGGAAGGCATAATCGAGACGGTTCTGTCCAGGCCGGAGGCCGTCTTCATGCGCCGCAACGATATCGCCCGTTATTGGCTGTCGCTGTTTCCGGCCGAGGGCGAAGCGCCATGAGGCAACGTCCAACTCGCATGGCGAACGGCATCCTTAAGCATCGGTGCGGGAAGGGAATTGCTCACCCCAACGGCATAACGCCTCTGCTCCAGCATTGAGCGCCGCTCCGCTTTCTGTCAACGAGTAGACGACTTTAGTCGGCGATCCCGGATAGACTTCTCGGTTCACAAGCCCGTCAGCCTCCAGTTCGCGTAATTTCTGCGTCAGCATCTTTTCACTGATCGCCGGAATCGACTGCCTCAACCGGCCGAACCTGCGAGATGCCGTTCCAAGCTCGCAAAGAATATCCACTTTCCACTTCCCTTCGATCGCCTTGATCGCGGTTGCGAAGCCGCAATTGCCCGTCGGCTTATTCATGATGCTCTCCTTACCGTCGGGTAACCACTTACCTCCAGGTGCGTATTGTGCGCGCCATTCACTCCGACATACCTCTGCCCTTGACGGCAAAACCATGGCGCCGCGCGCCTATTGCGTTGTGGGGACGGGTCGTATGGGATCGGCGCTCGCCCGCGCCCTGCTCCGGTCGGGATATCGGACGACGGTCTGGAACAGGACGAAACAGAGGGCCGAACCGCTGGCCGCACTCGGCGCCACTGTCGCGGGGTCCGTCCTGGAAGCTGTCAATGCGGCTGAAATTATCATTGTGAACGTAAGCGACGACCAGGCAACCGCTGCAGTTCTGCACAACGATGCTGTTGCTTCAGCCATTCGCGGCAAGCTGGTCGTGGAACTCACATCGGGAACGCCGCATGGCGCACGCGAAGCCGCTGAATGGTTTGCCGAGCACGGAGCCAGCTATCTCGATGGCGCGATCATGGCCACGCCGGATTTCATCGGCACAGATGCCGGGACGATACTGATCTCGGGGCCAAGGCAGGCTTTCGACGCGAACGAGGAGATGTTTCGTGCCTTGGGCGGCAATGTCCAGCATATCGGGGAAGAGCCGGGACGTGCGAACGCACTTGATAGGGCGCTGCTCGCTCTCATGTGGGGCGCGCTGTTCGGCACGCTGCATGCGATCGCCGTGTGTCAGGCCGAAGAGATCGACCTCGGCGAGTTGGCTCGGCAGTGGACCGCAACAGCGCCTGTTGTTGAGGGGCTTGTCGCCGACCTCATCAACCGGACGAATGCTGGCCGTTTTGCCAGCGACGACGAGACGCTCTCGTCGATCTCCCCGTACTACGGCGCATTCCAGCATCTCCTGGAGCTGATGGAGGCGCGCAAGATCGACCGCTCCGTGGTCGACAGTTACGACGCAATCTTCCAACGGGCGATTGCAGCTGGCCACCTACATGATGATTTCGCGGCGTTATCGCAATTTCTGGAAAGTCCGGATAAGAGATCTCTCCGATCCGGACCGCGCGAGGGATCCCTTCTGGCTGGCTGAGCGGATTTGGTCTCCGGCCTTATTGAGGCGGACCACGCTTTGCCGTCGGCCGACGGGTTCGGGCTTTGTTGTCCGAGCGTCGGCCGAGTCAGACCAGTGGCCTACATTAGGGGAATAGAATGCCTTTGACGCTTCTCATCGATTCGTATTGTGCTGCTTGGTCCGATCAGAACGCCGAGCAGCGGCGGGCGTTGCTGTTACCGATCTGGAGCGATGGCGCGACATACACGGATCCTACAGTCCATGCGACTGGCGCGGAAGAACTGCTCGCGCACATCGCAAGAGTTCTGGCCAAGCATCCCGGTGCCCGCATCCTACGGACAAGTGACGTGGATGTTCATCATGGGATCGCACGCTTTGCGTGGAAGTTTGTGGTGCCTGATGGATCGTCCTTCCCTGAGGGTTTGGACATAGCCTTCCTCGACTCTGGCCAGAAGCGAATAACGCGTATCATCGGCTTTTTTGGGCCGTTGGCACGGTCAAGCTGATCGACCAGCGCGTGCCAGCCCGTGCGCCACCAGCCGATCGATGATCTCGGAATAGCTGACGCCGCTTGCCGCCATCGCCTTGGAATACATGCTGATATCGGTGAAACCGGGAATGGTGTTGAGCTCGTTGATGAGGACGCGCATGTCCGGCGTCACGAAGAAATCAACGCGGGCCATGCCGTCGCAGCCGACCGCACGGAAGGCCTTTGCCGCCATCGCGCGGATACTGCCTTCGATCTCCTGCGGCAGTTCGGCCGGGACTTTCAGCGCTGCGCCGTGCTCGTCGATATATTTGGCGTCGTAGCTGTAGAAACCGTGGCTCTGTGCCGGCACGATCTCGCCGGGACGGGAAACGAAGAGGCCGCCTTCCGTATCCTCCAGCACGCTGCACTCGATCTCGCGGCCTCGAATGAATTCTTCGGCCAGCAGCTTGCGGTCGTGCCTAAAGCCTTCTGTCAGCGCTGCCTCATAGTCTTTTTCAGCCGAAACCTTGCTGACGCCGACAGAGGAGCCCTGCCGGGCCGGTTTGATAAAAAGCGGAAGCCCAAGCGCGCTCTGCAGTTCCGCAAAGGCCGGCGCGCCGCCGTGGTGGATTGTGACGGACCGCGCGGCGGGCAAGCCCGCCTCACTCAGCAGCCGCTTGGCAATGTCCTTGTCGAGGGCTGCGGCCGAACCGAGAATGCCGCAGCCGGCGAGCGGCACGCGCGCCACTTCCGCCAGCCCCTGCACGGAGCCGTCCTCGCCGTGGAGGCCGTGAAGGGCGGGAAACAGGATGTCGACGTCAGGCAGTTCGTGGGCCGCGCCACGGGTCGGGATCGCCATCATCCGTCCCTGCCCGCCCGGCACGAGGCAGACTTCGGTACCGCTCGATGGTTTCGCCAGCGTGCCATTCTCGAAGCTGCTCAGCAGCCATTGTCCTTCGCCGGTGACGAAGACGGGAACGGCATCGTATTTCGCGGGTTCCAGCGCACGCATGATGTTGGTTGCCGACAGCACCGAAACGTCATGCTCGGCGGAGCGTCCGCCAAAGAGCACGGCAATACGCAGTCTTTTCGAGGTGTCGGCCATGAGCGTCTCCAAAATGGTCTGGCAGGAATACCGGCAGTGGCACGTTAGGCCGCGTCCCGGCGCGCAGCCTGAACGTTCCCCGAGAAAGCCAGGAAAGCTAGGCAGATGAGCCCTGTTCGGGGCATTCTTCTCGTTGGTTATTCGTATAGGAGTGTACGCGCCTACTCCAAGCTACATCGAGTGGTGCTCTGGAGCGGCCTCCTCCTTTGTGCTCCTCGTCGAAAAGGAAGCGCATCGGCCAACGCCTTTGAGTCCGTGAAAGGTGCGCTTCAATTCGCAATGCAAGTGCTGTAGTTAGACAAAGAGTGCGGCCTGCCGCTTACTGAGGCAACGAAGGCGAAAGCGTATTAGTCGCAGTGTTATGAGAGCCGTACCGGTGAGATGAGACGAAGCGGTCCAAGACAGGCTAGCACAAGGCCCGGCGTTCTGCTCAGCGCGGGTGCTGGCCTGCGGCTGCTCGCTTCGTTACTCTTTCTGATCTGGACCATTCCTGCGGCAACAGCCGACCAGGTCGGACAGGCCAAAGAGCAAATGAGGCTCGCTGCGTCCAAACCAGTCACACACCCGACTATCATCATTGCCCGTGGCATTGCGCGCCACCTTGGTGCTGAGACTTCCCGTTTCAAAACGGGAACGCCTGCCATTGCGGGAAACGGCAAGCCCTTTTGCATAATCCCGGATTTGCGCCTGCCGCTCGAAACCGCGTCAGCCGCATCGTTTGGAATAGGGTCTGAAGACCGGCCCAAACTGTCGCCGATCCGCGCCTTCGATGCGCGCGCGCCTCCGCTTCTCCCGGCATGATCCTGGCCGCGCGACCGCGGCCCCCGACTCCCAAAACTTTCACATCGCGTTTCGTTCGGGCTCTCGCCGAGTTGCT
Organism: Mesorhizobium sp. WSM4840; assembly: GCF_055811755.1. Classification (NCBI taxonomy): domain Bacteria; kingdom Pseudomonadati; phylum Pseudomonadota; class Alphaproteobacteria; order Hyphomicrobiales; family Phyllobacteriaceae; genus Mesorhizobium; species Mesorhizobium sp. WSM4840. The sequence continues at coordinate 146,042 of NZ_JBVVQD010000007.1, read as the reverse complement.
CGCCGATCGGAACGCCAAAGCTCTTGTCGGAGGCGGTTTCCGCCCGATATGGGCTGAACGGACAAGAACATGCTGCATTTTTCGCGCTGGAAGACCATTCTCATCTGGCTGACGGTCCTAGCCGGTATCCTGTACGCAGCTCCCAATCTGGTTCCCGCCTCCACTCTGGCATCGCTGCCGAATTGGCTGCCAAAGCAGCAACTGACGCTGGGCCTAGACCTGCAGGGCGGCTCGCACATCCTGCTCCAGATCGATCGGCAGGACCTCGCCAACGAACGCCTCGAATCGGCACGCGACGAGGTCCGCACATCGCTGCGCGATGCCCAGATCGGCTATACCGGGCTTGCCGGCACCGCCAATTCCATCCAGGTCCGCATTCGCGACCAAGGCCAGATCGAAGCTGCGAAGACCGCACTCGAAAGATTGACACAGCCGATCTCGACCGGCCTTTTCATGAGCGGCTCGGTGACCGAGATGGAGATGGCCGAGCCGGAACCGGGCCTGCTGCGTTTTACGCTGACCGAAGCCGGGGTCGACTACCGGATCGCCGCGGCGCTGACTCAATCGATCGAGGTGGTTGGCCGACGCGTCAACGAACTCGGCACGACCGAGCCGATCATCCAGCGACAGGGATCAGAGCGCATCATGGTCCAGGTGCCGGGCCTGCAGGATCCGCAGCGGCTGAAGGATATTCTCGGACAGACGGCGAAGCTGACCTTCCAGATGGTCGACCAGTCGATCCCGGTCGAGGAGGCGATCTCCGGCCGCCCGCCGGCGGGCTCGACGGTGATGTATTCGACTGACGAGCCGCGGGTTCCCCATCTGATCGAGAACCGGATCATCGTCTCCGGCGAAAACCTCGTCGACGCGCAGGCAACCTTCGACCAGCGCACCAACGAGCCGGTGGTCTCGTTTCGCTTCGACAGCCGCGGCGCCACCCGCTTCGGTCAGGCTACTCAGGCCAATGTCGGGCGCCTGTTCGCGATCATCCTCGACAACGAGGTGATCTCCGCGCCTCAGATCCGCGAACCAATCCTGGGCGGCACCGGGCAGATATCCGGCAGTTTCACGGTGGAGAGCGCGAACGACCTTGCGGTCCTGCTGCGCGCCGGCGCACTGCCTGCCGACCTCACCATTGTCGAGGAACGCACCGTCGGTCCGAGCCTCGGCAGCGATTCGATCGAGGCGGGCCAGTTCGCGTCGATCATCGCCGGGTTCCTCGTCGTCGGCTTCATGCTGTTCGCCTATGGGCGACTGGGACTGATCGCGAATGTCGCGCTCCTGGCCAACGTCGCACTGATCATCGCCGTCCTGTCGGTTCTTGGGGCAACGCTGACGCTGCCTGGCATCGCCGGCATCGTGCTGACGATGGGCATGGCGGTCGATTCCAACGTCATCATCTTCGAGCGCGTCCGCGAAGAGAACCGCCAAGGGCGCTCGATCGTGCAGTCGATGGATTCCGGGTTCAAACAGGCGCTGGCGACCGTCGTCGATGCCAATGTGACGACGCTGATCGCCGCCGTCATCCTGTTCTTCCTCGGCTCAGGGCCGATCAAGGGGTTTGCCGTCACCCTCGCCATCGGCATCGTCACCACCGTGTTCACGGCCTTCACGCTGACGCGCTGGCTGGTCGCATTCTGGCTTCGCCGGCAGCGCCCGAAAGCGATGCCCAGCGGTGTCATGCGCCTGGTGCCCGACGACACGCGGGTGCCGTTCATGGCATTCCGAAAGTACGCCTTCACGCTGTCCTTGCTATTGTCGATCGCTTCGGCTGCGCTGTTCTTCACTGTCGGCATGAACTACGGCATCGACTTCCGCGGCGGTTCGAGCATCGAGGTGCAGGCAAAGGGCCAGCAGGCCGATATCGGCGACATCCGTGAGCGGCTGACGGGCCTCGAACTGGGTGAGGTGCAGGTGCAGGAGTTCGGGTCGACCCGGGACGTGCTGATCCGCATCGGCACCCAGGGGGGCGGCGACATTGCCGAACAGTCCGCCGTTGAGAAAGTGAGGAGCGCACTCGAGACCGACTACGAGTTCCGCCGCATCGAGGTTGTCGGTCCGACAGTGTCCTCCGAACTCGCGTTCAACGGCACAATGGGCGTGCTCGCCTCGCTGCTGGCGATGCTCGTCTACATCTGGATCAGGTTCGAGTGGCAGTTCGGACTCGGCGCCATCATTTCGACGTTCCACGACGTGATCCTGATGGTCGGCTTCTACGTCGTCGCGGGCATAGAGTTCAATTTGACCTCGATAGCCGCGATCCTGACCATCGTCGGCTATTCCATCAACGATACGGTTGTTGTCTATGATCGGGTCCGCGAGAATCTGCGCCGCTATAAAAGGATGCCGATTGCCGAACTGCTCGACCTGTCGATGAACCAGACACTGGCGCGAACGGTCCTGACCGGCGTGACCACGCTGTTTGCGTTGGCGGCGCTTTCGATCTGGGGCGGCGAGGTCATCCAGTCCTTCACGGTCGCGATGATCTTCGGCATCCTCGCCGGCACCTATTCCTCCATCTTCGTCGCCGGGCCGCTGCTGATCCTGTTCAAGCTCCGGCCGGGCGCCCTCAGCCCAGAGGAAACCGCAGCGGCGAAAGAACCGCCGGCGCGACAGGCCTTATGATGTGACGGCTCGAAGCTGATCCACGACAGCGTCGGTTTCGGCGCTGGTCGTGGCTCGACCAAGACTGAAGCGAACGGCGCCCATGCCGAGCTTCTCGGGCACGCCCATGGCCGTGAGCACCGGGGAGAGCTCGACCCGGCCGGCGTGACAGGCCGAACCGGTCGACACCGCGACGCCGTCGAGACGCGAAAGCACCTCGGCACCGATCATGCCGACGAATGAAACGCTGAGCGTGTTGGGAAGGCGATGCTGAGGGTGCCCGTTGAGCGCGACACGGTCGCCAAAACTCTCCTGCAGCGCGTCCCAAAAGCGATCACGCAGCACGCGGACGCGTGCCATCGGCTCCAGGTCGCCGGCGAGCGCACAGGCGGCGCCGAGGCCGACCGCCAGCAAGGCGCTCTCGGTGCCTGCGCGACGGCCATGTTCGTGCCCGGCGCCATGGATCAGCGGCTCGAGCCTGAGCCCGCTTCGGACATAGAGCGCACCGACACCCTTCGGCGCGTAAAGCTTGTGGCCGGCGATGGTCAGCAGATCGACGCCAAGCGTGTCGACCTTGGTTGGAATCTTGCCGACCGACTGCGCAGCGTCGGTGTGAAACCGGACGCCATGCTCCCGCGCAATGGCACCGATCTCCTCGATCGGCTGGATCGTGCCAACCTCGTTGTTGGCGTGCATGACGCTGATCAGGATGGTGCGCGGCGTAATGGCACGACGCACATCCTCGGGATCGACCCGGCCCGTGCTGTCAACCGGCACATAGGTCACTGCCGCGCCGAGCTGTTGCTCGAGGAACCGGCAAGGAGCGAGAACGGCCGGATGCTCGACCGTGGTGCTGACGATGTGCTCGCCCTTGTCCCGCAGGGCGAAGAACGTGCCCTTGATCGCCAGGTTGTTGGCCTCGCTGCCGCCACTTGTGAACACGATCTCGTCGGGTGCGCAGTCGAGCAGCGCCGCAACCTGGCAGCGGGCCTTCTCCAGCGCAGCCTTCGCCGGCATGCTCGCCCAATGGCCGCTCGACGGATTGCCGAAAGCCTCTTCAAGATATGGCCGCATGGCAGCCGTGACCGAAGGATCGATCGGCGTGCTGGCGTTGTAGTCGAGGTAGATCGATGTCATGCCCGGGAGCCTCCTTCGCGGTTTGTCGCCCGGCGATCAGCTTGCGCGGCTATTCCCGCATGAATGCCTGAACCTCTTCGGATGTCACTTTGCCGTCCTTGTTTGCGTCCACCTTGTCGAAGATTCGCTTATGGATGGCGGTGATCTCTTCGAAGGAAAGTGCGCTGTCACCGTCCGTGTCGGCAATGGCGAACATGATCTTCATCATGTGCCCGCGCATGCGCATCATCGGCATTGCGCCCATCATGCCGGGCTGCATCATCTCGCCCATCATGCCCTGACCCATGCCTTGGCACATCATGCCCCGGCCCATGCCTTGGCCCATCATGCCCTGGCCCATCATGCCGGGAGGCATCATGCCGGGTTGAGCGGGCTGTGCACCTTGGTCTTGTCCCGCCATACCTCCAGGCTCGGGAGACGGCGCCGCCTGCGCGACTGTCGTATCGTGGGGATCGGCTGCGGTTGTTTGCGCGGCGGCTGTAGCCGTCGCACCGGCGGCGACAGTGGCGGCGAGCGTGGCCGCGCGCATCAGTGCAATCAACGTCATAATATGCTCCTTCCTCTCATGGGGCTCGGCAGAGCTCGTTCCAACTCGCTGGCGGCTCTGCGGCCGGAGATGCTTTCAGCTCTTTCCCTACTGCCGGCAAACCGCCGGTCGCGGTCAAATTTCAATGTAAGCCAAAGGCGTGGCGAATTTGCGCCGGATCAATTGCTCGGGCAGCGATCTGCCGCCGCTGTCATGTTGCCCTCCTCGAGGACGGATGGGGCTCGGTCTCGCTCATCACAACAGCCACGACCAACCCTGAGAGAAACGTCAGCGCGGCGATCGATGTGATCGCCCATGACAGCCCGAAGCTGTCGGCGATGAGGCCGGCGGAGAGCGCCCCGATCGCGTAGCCGAGATCCCGCCAGAACCGGTAGACGCTGAGTGAGCGGGCGCGCCAGGTCGGATGCGAGGCATCGGAGACGGCTGCGATCAAGCTCGGGTAGACCATCGCCGTGCCGAGGCCGAGCAGAAGGCTGCCGACGATCCACCACTCGAACTGGCGCGTCGCTGCGGTGAGAAACAGACCGGCGGCCTGAACCCACATGCCGGCGACGATCAGGCCTCTGCGCCCCCAGCGATCGCTCAACGGACCCGTGGCGATCTGCAAGACACCCCATGTCGCGGGATAGATCGCCTTGAGGATGCCGATGCGCTCGACACCGAGGCCGAAGGACGCGAAGAACAACGGGAAAATGCCCCAGCTCATGCCGTCGTTGAGATTGTTGACGAGACCGGCCTGCGAGGCGGCAAACAGGTTGCGATCCCCGAACGAGGTGAGCGCGAAGACCTGCCTAAAGCTGATCGGCGCGGACTGCTGCGCGTGGGATGAGGCCTCCAGCCGAACGTGGCCGCGCGTGTCGCGCACGAGCAGGATCGACAGTACGGCACCGAGGACGGCATAGCCGATGCCGAGATAGATCGGCACTGGCCGAAGTCCGTATTGCGAGGCGAGATAGCCAGTGAGGAACGCCGTCACCCCAACGGCGAGATAGCCGGCGAACTCGTTGAGGCCGACGGCAAGGCCGCGCGACTTCGGCCCGACGAGATCGACTTTCATGATCACCGTCATCGACCAGGCGAGCCCCTGGTTGACGCCGAGCAATGCGTTGGCCGCAATCACCCATTCCCAGGTCGGCGCCCAGATGATCATGAACGGCACCGGCAGGCCGACCAGCCATCCCAAAACGAGCACGCGCTTGCGGCCCCACGCGTCGGCAAGCTGGCCCGAGACCAGATTGGCCAGCGCCTTGACGACGCCGAAGCTGACGATGAAGGAGACGATCAGCGTCGTCGACGTGACATGGAACTCCTCCGATCCGATCAGCGGCACCACCGTTCGTTCTATTCCGACCATGCCGCCGACAAAGGCGTTGATCACGACGAGCAGCGCGAATTGCGGCCAGTTCTCCCTGAGGCCGAGCCTGACAGGTGAACCCGCCTTGCCTGGAACCGATGCCGCTTCGTCCATGGCTCAGGCCGCCGCCGCAGCCAGGGCGGAATTGGCGGCCCGGAGCGCCGCGGCCTCCGGCGGAGCCGGCGGAATCTCGGCGAGCATGAAGCGAATGAACGCGGCTTCGTCCTCGATCCGGAGGGCCTCGTTGTGGCGTTTCTCGAAACCGATGGTCGACCACGGCTTGCCGCTCAGGCGCCGGCCGCAGACCGAGCCAGCATAGGCGCCGGGGAGCACCTCGACATGATCGGGAAGAGCCTTGAGCCGACCGGCGCTGCGAAACAGATCCTTTGCGCCTTGCTCGGCGCTGACGGCGAGTTCGGTGCGACCGAGATCGCCGGCCATCAGCGTGTGGCCGGTCAGCACGAACCACGGCTCGTCGGCACGCGTGCGGTCGCTGACGAGAAGGCAGATGTGCTCCGGCGTGTGACCCGGCGTGTGCAGGACGGTTGCGGTGACGTTGCCGAGCGAGAGGACCTCTCCGTCGCGCACGCCTTTGAACGGGAACGCAACATCCGCCTCCGCCGAGAGCACGTAGGCGGCGCCCGCCGCTTCGGCGAGCGCGCGGCCGGCAGAGAGATGGTCGGCATGAACATGCGTGTCGACGACGAAATGGATGCGCATGCCGGCGTCTTCGGCGGCACGCAGGTAGAACTCGATGTCGCAGGCCGGATCGACGACGGCCGCAGCTGCTTTGCCGCCGCAACCGAACAGGTAGGAGACGCCGACCGGATCGGTGTGAAGGAACTGGCGAAGGATCATGGTCTTGCGCTCCTCGTTGCAAAGGGCTAGAAACATTCAATCATTCCGCTGAATGTTTCACTGAGGAGAAGCCGTGTCAAGCACCGGACCGAAACAGGCGATCTACACGAGCCTTGCCGAAGTGGCTCAGGCACTCGGCCATCCGCACCGGCTCGAGCTTCTGGAGCACCTGGCGCAAGGTGTGCGCAGTGTCGAGGACCTCTCCGCGCGAGCCCATCTGAGCTTCGCCAACACGTCGCGCCACCTGCAGATCCTGCGGCGGACGCGTCTCGTCGAGACGGAGCGCCGCGGCAAGCACGTGCTCTATAGCCTCGCCGGCGACGCCGAGGTGGTGGCGCTGATCAAGGCGCTCGGCCGGGTCGGCGAGCGAAACGTGGCCGAAATCGGCCGCGTCATGGCCGACTACTTCCGCGCTCGCGATGCAATGGAACCGGTGTCGCGAGACGATCTCGTCTCGAGGCTGCATGACGGCATGGTCACGGTTCTCGACGTGCGGCCAGAGGACGAGTTTGCGGTCGGACATCTTCCAGGCGCCCTCAACATCCCGCTGGCCGAGCTGGAGCGTCGCTTAGGCGAGCTAGAGGCAGATCGGGAAGTGATCGCCTATTGCCGCGGCCCCTATTGCGTTCTGTCGTTCGAAGCAGTCGCCGCCTTGCGAGAGCGGGGCTATCTCGTCCGTCGGCTCGAGGACGGCTATCCCGAATGGAAGGCCGCCGGCCTGCCGGTCGAAACGGCCGCCTGAAGCAGAACACTGGGGCGCATCCCATGGATCAGAAGCCCGCATGGCTGATCGTGAACCACAAGGATCATGCTTCTCCTTCCGTGTTCCGGCCGGAGGCGCTGTTGCGCGAGGCGCGCCGGCAGAAGCGACTGCCGCTCGCCGCTGTCCCTCCGGTGTGTGTCCTCGATCCCGACGGCGACGTGGTGCGGCACCTCAAACTTGCGGGACAGAGCCGCGCACACGAGGGGTGGGCGTGTTACCACACCGAACTTCTTGCCTTCGATCTCGACGGCGTCGGAGAGGTCGGCATCATCGGCTGCGCGGTGGGCGCCTCCTTTGCGGTGCTCGTTGCCGAGCAGCTTTTTGCGGCCGGCTGCCGGCTGCTCGTCAGCATCACATCCGCCGGCCAGATCACCGACAACGGACCCACGCCATACTTTGTTCTGATCGACCGCGCTCTCCGGGACGAGGGGACGAGTTATCATTATCTGCCGCCGGCAATCTTCGCGGAGGCGCCAGACGCGAGGCTTATCGCTCGCATTGAAGACGCCTTGTCGGGGCTTTCCGGCATTGTCGCCCGCCGGGGCTCAACCTGGACGACCGATGCTCCTTATCGCGAAACCGAGACCGCGATCGCATCTGCGCGGGATCTGGGCGCCCTCGCCGTCGAGATGGAAGCCGCGGCTTTGTATGCGTTTGCCGCTGCAACACACCACCCCGTCGTGTGCTTTGCGCATGTGACGAACGCCATGGCGCAAACCGAGGGAGATTTTGAGAAGGGCGAGGCGAACGGAACAAAAGCGACGCTCACGGTCATCGCCACAGTTGCACGGGTTTGGCTGTCCTCCATCGAAGCCGAACTGCACGCATAAGCAAGCGGGATATAGCGAGCCCAGCGACCATCCTTCTGAGGCGTATACGCCCTGACCAAACATCTATCCGCCGGTCCCGGTCGGCATGGTCATACCGTCGGCCGTGCCAAGGCGGCCTCGATCACTCCCTCGTAATCCTTGCCGAGGCTTGTCCTGATCAGTGCCGCCAAGAGACGCGGGAAGTCACGCCGATCGACCAGCCCCGCCAGAGCGCGAGCATCGTTTCCCAACCCCAGTTGCACCGCTGCAGCAAGCGCCTTCGTGTCGGCATAAGGATAAAGCTCGGGCCACGCGACCTGCACCTCGCGGCAGAAGATGTCGGCCCCCACATCACCGATACCTTTGAATTCCTTCAGCAGTTGTCGTTCCGTCGCCGGATCGTTTCGCGCGAGCCCGCGCAACGCCCGAAGGTCGCCGCCGTATTTGCTCAGAAGCAGGTGCGCGGTGTCGCCCAGCATCCGCGACGTGCTCTCGTCGTAGCGGGCGTACCCTGCATGGTTCAGCACGCGCGTCCGATCGGCCCAGGTCGCCTCCGCCATTCTGCGCGGGGTGGTCCAGCCCTGATCGGACAGAGCTTTCGCCGCCATGAGTGCAAGCTTCGCGCTGATGCGGGTGCTGAAGAGAATTGATGCGCAGAGCCAGCGGAAGAGCGGTGAAGGCGTGTTTTTCTGGATATCGATTCCCAGTTCCGAGCAGTAGGTGCGGCCCGAGCGGTCGAGCAACGCTGCCACGATCTGCTCTCTTGCCGGTTTTCGCGCCATGTTCGAGGTCCGCACAGCTCCGCCTGTTCTAGGCGAAACGCCTGCCGCCGCTGGCAGTTCCGAGCTCCCGGCCCGGAACAACAACCTGCAGCACCCGCCGCACACAAGCCAGCGCGCGAGGTGAAGACCGGAACTTGCGTGGCTGAGAATGCGTTGGACCGGAAAACCCGGAGACAGTGGAGGCTGTCACCATGCGGGTAGGGAGCGATGCGTTGGACCGGAAAACCCGGAGACAGTGGAGGCTGTCACCATGCGGATAGATGTTTGGTCAGGGCGTATACGCGCGAGCTCGCGCTCCTTTTTGAGGGGGTGACGCCAGCCACGCACGAGCCGTGGGTCCATTGGCTCGTCTATAAGATTCCGGCGGACGCCGAAGATCTGCCCAGCGGTTTCAAGCATGCACGCGAGCCAGAGGAGCCGATGCACGTGCTGCAAGGCAGCAACGGACTGGGCAATATCGGCTATGACGGGCCATCGGGCACCGTTGGCCGCACCTATCGCTACCGCATTCGGCTTTTCGCGCTTGACCGCACCATGGATCTGGAGCCTGGACTCGACTGGAAGACGTTCGAGCGCGCGATCAAAGGGCACGTGCTGGACCAGGCGGAGCTCCACGCCCGCTACGAGCGACCGGGATGATGCTGGCGGCGGCGTCAGTTGCCGGCGTCGTCGGGCAAAATTCGTGACTGCTGCATGCGTGCGCGACGCTAACCATAGGGCGCTCGAGCCCCCTGATTAGCGGCTGCAGCGACGCCAATGAAACGTGGCGGCTGGCTCCCGCCCACGTAAGTCCACTTTAGCCTGTACCCAACCGAAGGCGGCCTAAATGCATGTCGCCCAAAAGTGCGCAGCGGTTTGGGGGGGGACGGACTGAGAGCAACCGCGGTCGAGCACGAGGCTCAGCCCTTTGCCCTAGGCAAAACGCCTCGCAATGGAGATTGAGAACGCGGGAGATTGAGAACGCGGGGGAGATTGAAAACCGCGCGCTCCTATATTGCGCGTAGACCAGACGGTTGCGTGACCGGCTCCTACTCCGCGGAAGTTGGGAAATGTTTTTCAAGCCAGGTTCGCCACCTTGGCTCCTCCCGTTTTGCAATGCTCGCTGCATCGTCGCCAAAGAGGAAAAACCGCACGGACAGGAATGTCATCCCACCCATCGGCAAGGCGAAGAGGTGCGCGAAGCCCGGCGCTGGCTGGTCCAGCCGCACCACCAGTTCGGGACGCCAGGCCCAAGGGTTCAACCAGCTTTCGCCATGCATCGGCTAAAGGTTCAGAGGACGGGACCAAGAGCTGAAAGGCCGAGCCGTGCTGCCCGGGAAAATGCGTGAGGTAGAGGCGGAGCAGGCGGAAGAAAGCGATCCATCCATGGCTGTGGCCCTCGAACTGGTCGTCCCAATCATCAGAAGTCGCGAACCAACGATGGACCACGCGAACGGTGCAAAGCCCACCGGATTTTGCCTCAACGGTCCATTCCGTCGCTACCGTTCCCGGCTCACCCGGTGCTTCTGCGACAAACCGCTTGGGCGGCTCCCAAGCTGCGATGGTGGCGACCGCATCCATGCTTCCATCGGCAGCGAAATGCGAAACGGCGGTTCCTCCGATGCGGCCTTCGAGTTCGCTCGGCACGAACCATTGAGATATTCCAGGTCCCGTTGCGATCGCGTTCCAGACGTCCTCCGGTGTACCGGGGACATCCACTTGCGCCTCGACCGAGCGATTGCCGGCCGTGTCTTTTTTTGCTGGCATTGAACGTCCTTTCCTTGCGGATTGGCTGGTGAAGGATGCGCCGTCACGACAAGGCGATGGGACCGTCCCTGCGGCGCAGTATCGTCGTGATAGCGTGCCGCGAGCGTGGTGATGGCCTCGGTCAAATCACGCGTGAACGAGGCGCGGTCGGCGGCGGAGCGGAAGCGGATTTCGGTGTCGATCGCCAAGGTCGCCAGGCGTTTGCCGGCATCCGTTGCGGCGCGTTGGAGGGCCCCGATCTCCCGCACCAGCCGAGCGCCGAGCGCGATGAGGTAGCTCGCCGACAGGCGGTCCGGGGTGCGGTCCGGATCGGCGCCGACGGGACCCAGTGCGCTCGTCGAGACGACATAGCTTGTGGCGCTCGCCACCATGAGCCGCTCCGTCAGGCCACCCCACTTCCGCGTGTCTGCAACTTGGACAAGCCCGTGCTCCTCCAGAGCATGCAGGTGGTAATTGATCTTCTGCCGCTTGAGGCCGAGGCGTGTGGCGAGGGTGGCGGCCGAGGCGGGCTCCCGCAGTTCCGAGAGGAGCTGACTCCGAACGGGCTCCAACGCGGCGGCGGCCGCGCTCGGGCGATCTATGACTTCGATATCGAGCATGCAGCCCTCACATTGACAAGCTTTCCTGTCAAAGCTGTTGACGAGTATATTTGTCAATAGCGAAAGGATCGTTTCGTCCCGAAAAGCCGACGCTCCCAAACGGCATGCGGCTGCAGCGAGCGACCTATCTGTCGCCACTACCGAACGCATCCCCCCGCCCGCAGCCGGGCAATTGCAATGACAGTGCCGTTCGTTGTAGCCATTGCGACCGCTTGATTTTGGAGGAGATGCAGCATGGACCGATTCACTGGCGGTTGCCTGTGCGGCAACGTCCGAATTGTGGCGTCGGGACTCCCATACCGGGTCGGCATTTGTCATTGTCTCGACTGCCGCAAGCATCATGGGGCGCTTTTTCACGCTTCCGCAGTGTTTCCCCAGGGTGCGGTGACGATCGAAGGCGAGACGCGCGACTACGCCGGGCGGTTTTTCTGTCCCCGCTGCGGCTCGACCGTTTTCGGACGTACCGCAGACGAAGTCGAAGTGAACCTAGGATCCTTGGACGCCCCTGACCAACTGATGCCAAGCTACGAAAGCTGGATCATCCGTCGCGAGTCCTGGTTGCCGCCGTTTCCGCTCACGAGACGATACGAGCGCGATCGTGACGCAACGAGTCGCTTTGAGGAATAGTCGCACGAACGGTGCGAAAGCGTTTGGGAGGTCACGCCGGCAACGTCACTCCGGAAGACCGGCCCTGCGGAAGCCATCAACGAAATGCTCGAGAGTCGCCGCGTCGCGGAATGGCTCCGTCGTGGCCCAGTGGCGCGTGGTGAAATGCGGGTTGCCGACGAGGAACAGTTCGGCCTCTGCGCGCGCCTCGTCGAGCCGGCCCAGTTGGGCAAGGCTTGCCGCCAGGAAGCGGCGTGAGCTTGTACGATAAGTCTCTTCCCTGCGCAGTGTTTCGACAGCGGCTTCGTATTCGCCGGCCGCATATTGCGCCTGACCGAGTGTCAGATAGTACCAACTTGCCGGAAACGGGTTCAGCCGGAACGCCTTGCGAATGTGCTCAAGGCCTTCCTCGACCCGTCCGGCCAGGACCGCGATGTCGGATAATGCCGCCCAGGCATCGGCCTCGTTCGGGTCGAGCTCGATCGCCTTGGCGAATTCCGCATCCGCCTCGGCGAAGCTGCGCTCATAGGAAAGCAGGTAAGCCAAAACCCAGCGGCAGCCGGCATCGTTGGGGTCGATCGCCACGGCTTTGCGCGCCAGTTCCAAAGCAACGCTACGGGACGTTTCGGTTGGTCCGCCGGAATGCACCCATCCCATCCAGTGGTTCATGGCGAGCCAGCGATAGGCCTCGGCATATTCCGGATCGAGCGAAACCGCACGGGTGAGCATCAGATGCGCCTCGCGCGCCGTCTGCGGCGAATCATCCATCAGCTTGCGCGCCCGCACGCAGAGATCGTAAGCCTCGAGATTTTTGGGCCGATTGCGCGGCGGCGGTGCGCGCAGCCTGCCGAGCAACGCCTCCACGATCTTGCCGGTGACCTCGTCCTGAACGGAAAAAATATCTTCCAGGCTGCGATCGAACCGTTCCGCCCAGAGATGATCGCCACTCACCGCGTCGACTAGCTGGGCGTTGATGCGCACGCGCCCCGCAGCGCGTCGTGCGCTCCCCTCCAGCAGGTAGCGCACGCCAAGGTCCTGTGCGATATCGCGCACGTCCATCGCCTTTCCTTTATAGGCAAGAGCCGAGTTGCGTGCGATGACGAACAGGCCGGAGATCCTGGAGAGGTCGGTGATCAGGTCTTCGGTCAACCCATCCGCGAAGGATTCCTGCTCGGGATCGTTGCTGACATTGACGAAGGGCAGCACGGCTATCGATGGCTTGCCGGGCAGCGGCAAAGATTTTCGCTTCGCGCCACCGAGCTGTTCGACGGCCCCCGTGAAGCGGTAGCCGACGCGCGGAACCGTGGCGATCCATTCACCGCCGTCGGCGGCCGGACCAAGCAGCTTCCGCAGCGACGCGATCTGGACCGTGAGGTTGCCTTCCTCGACGGCCGTGCCCGGCCACGCCGCGTCCATCAACTCGGCTTTGCTCAGATTTCGCCGGGCCGTCCAATGAGTGCCGCAAGCAACTTTAGCCCGCGGTAACCAACGGCAACGGGGACATCGTTGCGAAGCAGCGCTCCCGCACCGGAATCAAGCACGAACGGACCAAAGGCAAAGCGCGATCCCTGCATGCGGCGTATCTATAGCCGGTTTGGAAGTTTTGAGAACTATTTGGGAGAGCTTAATTACGACGCTGTTCGTATCCTACAGAATTCAGCCTCTTTCAGGTCGAGGGTCCCCGGACCTTCAAACCTATGGAGGTTGTTATGAACGATATCCTTGCATCAGCCCCGCATCAGGCAGCGCGGCCGGGAACGCCCGTGCGGCCGGCGGAAATGTCGCGCCGGCACCTGACGACCCTGCGAAGCATTATCGCGGTCTGGGACGAGCGGAAACGCTTTCGCTGGGAACTTGAGCAAATGTTGAAGGACAATCCTCATTTGATCGACGATATCGGTCTGACGAGACGGCAGGTCGAGGCAGAGATCGCCAAGCCCTTCTGGCGGCGATAATCCTCGTCGCCGCAAGATCGCGAAGCCGATACCGTCATCCTCGTCCTTGGGTGCGCCAAAAGCATCTCGGAACAGTACTCGCTCGCGCCGGTCGCTGCGCGGACACTGACAAATATGCGACCATGAGGAAGACCGGCCTGGTCGAATCCGACAAAAGAGAACGAAGCGAAGGCGGCCGTGCATCTGACGTTCGAATTCACGGGCGGGCAATATACGGGCGGTCTGCCGGAGGAGGTCGCCGCGACGATCAGAGGCGAACCCTGGGTCGAGGACTGGAACGTGATGAATCTTCCCCGCCGCATGGAGACCCACCGCGCGCTCATCGCCGATTATAAGAGCCACGCCGCGCGTTTCGATGCGATCGCCGGTTATCTAGAAAAATGGCAACCGCCGGCGCTTATGCTGTGGGGCCGTCACGAGCCCTATTTCGATATCGCGGAAACGCTGTCCTGGATGCAGGATCTGCCGCGTATGGAGGCGCATATTTTCGACGGCGGGCATTTCCTGCTTGAGACGCATGCCGAACCAGCACTCTCCCTCATGATCGAGTTCATCAAGCGAACACAGGAGAGACTCACATAGTTCCCGTCGCTTTAGGCCGGCGAGTCCCGAGATCAAGCAGGGACGTAGGTCAACCTGATAACGTCCTCGCCAATCCGATCATTGGTCATAAGGCGGAGCGGCGGCCGGGGGCCGGCGAAATATGGCTTGCCGTGGCCAAGCACGACGGGGTGCAGGTAGATTCGATACTCATCGATCAGGCCAAGTTCGGTGAGGCTTCGCGCCAAGTCCGGGCCAGCAACTTCGATCTCCCCGTCGCGCTCGGCCTTCAGCTCGCGGATCGCGCCTTCAAGATCATCCCCAACAAGCGTGGCGTTGGGGCCAACCGACTTCAACGAGCGCGAAACGACCCATTTCGGCTGGTTCCGCCACGCCGCCGCGAAGGCGTGTCGCTCTGCATCCCATTCAGGATGATCGTCGTCCCAGTAACGCATGACCTCATACATTTTGCGACCGTACACACTGCCCGCCTGCCTCTGAGCCTCCTCGATGAAGTGGCGGAAGAGCGTGGGGCCTGGCGCAAACGCCATATGGTCGACGTAGCCGTCCAGGGACTGGTTCATTCCGAAAACGAGCTTAGCCATACCCGCCTCCTTTCCTCACGCGGCACATCCGCGCGGTTCTGACTGCGTTATGCAATCGGTTGTAAGCTAGATCGACTGATGGCGATCGACAGAAGCGAGAAATCATGCCGGATCTCCTTCTGCACTACGATTGCCCGGATTGCTGCTTCTTTGATCCAGTTAAGGTTCTTTCTTTCGCAAGTCCCTTCACGACATCGAGAAAAGCCCGCAGTGCCGGCGGCACGGCTCGATGTCCGGGATAGTAGAGCGCGACCCCTTCCGGAGCGGGCATCCATGCGGTCAGGACCTTACGCAGCCGGCCATTGGATATGGCCGCTTCGGCGGCCCAATCCGCCACATAGGCGACGCCCAGACCCTCTATTGCGGCTTCGACCATCAGTTCCTCGTCATCGAGGACGATGGAGCCGTTTGCGTCGATCACGAGTTCCTGGCCGGCGCGTTCGAACTCCCATCGATAGAATTTGCCGCTGGGCATACGATGGCCGATGCAACGGTGGCGTTGCAATTCCTCGGGCGTTCCCGGGTCGCCGAAGCGATCGAGATAGGCGGGCGAGGCGACACAGATGAACGTCAACGGGCGTGCAAACGGCACGGCGATCATGTCCTTGGGGACAGATCCGAGGAGGCGCACGCCGGCATCGAACCCGCTGGACACGATGTCGATGAGCCGCCCCTCGACGACGATGTCCACGGTCACGTCCGGATGGCGCTCCGCCATCTGCGGAAGAACCCAGCGAACGAGAAGCCCGGCCACCAATCGCGGTGCGTTGATGCGGACCGTGCCCGCGACATTGCCCCGGAACCCCGCGACGCTGTCGAGCGCCTCGTCCAGCGAGGCGAGCGCCGGCTGAAGGCGGTCGAGCAACCGGAACCCGGCTTCTGTCGGTGAGACGCTGCGTGTGGTGCGGTTCAAAAGGCGCACGCCCATGCGTTCCTCGAGCGCACGCATCGCATGGCTCAATGTGGAAGGTGCCGTGCCGATCTCGTCCGCTGCGCGGCGGAAGCTGCGGTGTGTGGCAACGGCCACGAAGGCGGTGAGATCGTTGAGCGACGGGCGGGGCATTGATGGGAATTTTGCATCATCGCATGCCGATTTCAACGGCTAATGCGCGCAATGCGATTGCCCTATCTCCTGCTTGTTTCAACTCGGAGATACCCCGGCTCCGGCCCGCTGCCGGTCCGCTCCCGTTATCAAGACAGAAAGGAACACGAAATGCCTGCACGTGACGCCATCTATCCGGCCAACCGCCACGCGTTATACGATATCCACCGCTATTCCGCAGCCATTCGCTCCGGCGATCTTCTCTTCGTGTCGGGTCAGGTCGGGAGCCGTGAGGACGGCTCGCCCGAGCCCGTATTCGAGGATCAGGTTCGGCGGGCCTTCGCCAATCTGCGCGCGGTCTTGGCCGCCGCCGGGTGCAGCTTCGACGACGTCGTCGATGTCACCACCTTCCACACCAACCCGGACGAACAGATCGAAACGGTGCTGGCCGTCCGGGCGGAAGAGATCGGCGGACCTCCCTACCCGAACTGGACGGCAGTGGGCGTCAATTGGCTTGCCGGCTTCGATTTCGAGATCAAGGTCATCGCCCGCATCCCTTCGACGACGAGCAGTCATCCGGCGGACAAGCGCTGATCGCTCGCCCTGCAGTTTCTGTATTGGCGATTGCACCCGGACGGCGGAAACGGCAGCGCGGCGCGCCCCGGCACGGGCTCGCGATGTCCGTCCAACGATCAATATGCTTTGCCTTGGGCCAAAATACGTCATTCGGCCGCAAACGATTCGAACGTTTTCACCACCGATCACCGCCGTTACTACGCTCTCTCGCCTCTTGGCTATTTCGCGCTCCTCGCGCGGACTTAGTTCCAGCGGCAATGGGCGGCAATTTTCGGTGTTGGCGTGGTGGAAATGGCAAAATTGGCGCGCCGGAGAGGATGAAACTGGGCACCGCTATGTGATTGAAGTCGCTCTGTAAAAACTCTCAGCCGGTTTCAGGAGCCTTGGCCTGTGCGAGGTCCTGCAGGAACTCTTCCATCAGCGGCCTGTCACCGAACCGGCGGTAAGCGCGCTCTGCTTCCAGCGAGAATGCCGGGTGCGCCTCGACCAGCTTTGCCATCGTCTGCTGGGCTGCCTCGACCTCTCCGCCCCCGGCCTGCAAAGCGGCCTGAATCAGAAGGCAGTTTGCATCGCGCGGCGCCCGGACCAGGCATTCCTCTATGACGGCGGAAGCCTCATCGCGGCGGTCAGCCGCGTAGAGCGCCTGCCCGTGCACATAGGCATAGTACTCGGGCGCCATAGGATGAAGGCGGCGGGCCCGCTCTGCGTTGGCGACGGCATCATCATATTCCCCGAAGCGAACCTGCGCCTTTGCAAGCGCCATCATGCTGTCGGGATCGTTAGGGTTGAGCTCCACAGCGCGCCGTGCGGCCTGCAAGGCGCCTGAATAGTCGCCCTGCACGGCAAGCCCGAAGCTGATGACCTGATAGCCAAGGCCAAGATTGGGATCGAGACGGACCGCCTGCCGGGCTTCGCTAAGCCCAAGATGGAGCTCCGGCGCGTTTGCCCGGCCGTCACCGCTCTGCGCCACGCTGGCGATAAAGGTCAGCGCGAGGCCTGCGCGGGCGGCCGCATAGGACGGGTCCATTTCAAGGGCGCGCTGGTAGAGGCCCCGCGCTTCCAGAATGTCCTGCGGGTCATTGGCGCCGTGCCGGTAGCGGTTGCGGGCCTGCAGCACGAGGTCATAGGCCTGCAGATTGTCAGTCGGGCGCTCCGCTGCCGCCGCCGCCTCGCTCCTGCCGATATAGGGCGCGATCTGCGCGACGATTTCAGTGGTCAGCTCGCTCTGGACGGTGAACACGTCGGCGACCTGCCGGTCAAAACTGCGCGACCACAGATGCGCGCCTGTCTTTACGTCGATCAGCTGCGCCGACACGCGAAGCTGGTCGCCTTCACGGCGGGCGCTGCCTTCAACCACATAATCAACGCCGAGCTTCGCCCCGAGCTTGCGCACGTCCGTACCCTGCCCGTGCACGGCGTAGGTGGAATCGCGCGCGATTACCTGTAACTCTGAATTGCGGGCAAGGGCTGTCGTCACATCTTCGGTCAGTCCGTCCGCGAAATACGATTGCTCGCCGCTGCCGCTCATCGCGGCAAAAGGCATGACCGCCACTGACGGCCGGGGGTCGGCGCGGCTCTGGTCCATCGACAAGACCCCCGGGATGCGGCTGACCATGGCTGCCAGGGGGAGCGGCTGGATTTGGGTGCCTATGAGGATGAGGGCTATGGCGGCCGCGCCATAAGACCAGCGGGCGGCGGTGCTGCGCAGCACCTGCGGCACCTGCCGCCATGGCGACCACGGAGAGCTCGCGCGCCTTACGCGGTAGACGTTGAGAAGTTCGGGAATGTTCTTGGCCCGCCTGCGGCCGATGCGGACGAACCTGTCCGCGCTGTTGCGTTCGGCCGCCATCACCACGGCGCCGCTGACGAATATCTGCCCTGGATCGCACATGGCCTCAAGACGGGCGGCCACATTGACGCCGTCGCCGTATACGTCGCCGTCATCTTCGATGACATCGCCAAGATTGATGCCGATGCGCAGCTCGAACGGGCCCTTGTCGAAGCCTTCCTGGATGGCCAGCGCCGCATCAACCGCTTCGTTGACGCTGGGAAACATGGCGAGAAAGCCGTCTCCCGCCGTCTTGACGATGCGCCCGCCATGGCGGGCAGTGGTCGGGGCAATGAGCTCATCAAAAACAGCGCGCAGCTTCGCGTAGGTGGAAGCCTCGTTTTCAGCCATCAGCAGGCTGTAGCCAACGATATCGGCGGCCATGATTGCCGCGAGCTTGCGTTCCATCAGCATTATTCCTGAGCGGCGGGCCATGCACGGACTATTACTACTGACACTTAGGCAACGCACAGCCCAAGATTAGACCCATAATCCCGGATAGGCTTATCAACACAGCTCACAAATGCGTGACGATTGTGGCCTATACCGTTCTGACCTTCGTCAGCCATCATCTGTTTCGTCCGGAGCCGTCCGTCGCCGCACTGGCGGAGGGCGACGCCGCATTGAACGGCCTGGGTCTTGCCTGCCTGCCCGACCACGCGCTGCGCCCCTTCCTTGCTGAAGGACGGCTTCAGCAGGTGCTTGAGGACTGGTGCCGCCCTTCCAGGCTATCATCTCTATTATCCAAGCCGCCGCCAGAATTCCCCCGCGGAGCCGCCGGGGCTACCGGTTGTCATCAGTTTGATGGCCCGTCGCCGACAGACACTTCGTGAGATGATATCGTCGAATCCCACCGCCAATCGTCTTGCTACTCGGGGTCGCGGCGACCCTTTCGTCCGTGAGCCGATAGTCATTCACAAGGTAGAGATTCAGCGCCGCTGACTGCAGTTCTGAGGTGCTCAACACGATTTTGACGGCACTGCGTCTTCGGCATTCTTCTTCGGCATATTTCAGCATCGCTCGGGCAATTCCGCGTCTACGGAAATGGGGGCAACATACATTCGTCGCAGTTCCATTACTCCCGTTACAGCGGTTTCCAGGCCAAACATGCCGATGACCGCGCCGCTATGTTCGGCGACCCAGAAGCCTCCCTCTCGCTCATCGTAATATTGGCAGATGCGTTCGATTTCCTCGCGCAAGGATAGGACGATGTAGGTTTCGAATTGCGCAGCCAAATGCTGCGGCGCGAGCAGTCTGTTGACAGTGACAAAGAGGTCTCGCACCGCAGACGCGTCCTTGTCAGAGAATGGTCTGATCAGCATACCCACCACCCGGCCTAGCTCCAGAGTCTACGCATCCCGCCGTGAGCCACCACGTCATTTGCCACAGCTTCAAGCTCCTCATCTGTAGCGGTGTCAGATGTTCTCTCTCCCTACCGCTTTTGGGCACAACGCCGTGCTAACCGTCCTTCGAACCGCGCGTCCATTGATCGACTCGAGAATACGTCTTAATACGTGACCAACCTCACGTCGCGTTAAGGGCCACCACGAATGGAAATGCAGCAGGTTCGCTATTTCCTGGCGCTCTCCAGCACGCTCAATTTTACGCGGGCTGCTGAGGAGTGCAACGTCACTCAGCCGGCGCTGACGCGCGCCATCAAGAATTTGGAAGATGAGCTTGGTGGCGAGCTCATCCGACGTGAGCGTCAGCATTCGCATCTGACCGAGCTCGGTCGCCGCATGCTGCCATTCCTGCAGCAATGCTACGACGCGGCGAGTTCTGCGAAGTCACTCGCCAAGGCTGTCAAAAGCAGCGATGTTGCGCCACTTAACGTTACGATCTCCAACAGCATCAACATAGCGCTGATGATATCGCCATTTAGCGAGCTCTTTCGTGCCTACCCAGGTGTTCACCTCAAGATCAGCCGCGGCGCTCCGACGATCGTGGTCGAGGCGCTCAAAAATGGCGACGCCGAGCTGGCGATCGCCGGCCCGCTCGGGCAGGCCTGGGACAGGATCGACACGTGGCCGTTGTTCGATGAGGAGATCGAGTTGGTGGTCAATTCAGAGCACCCGCTCGGCAGACGCAACGAAGCCGATGTCGCGCTGAGTCAACTGGTTGGTGAGCCGATACTGAGCCGGGTCGATTGGGAGACGAGCGAAGACCTGTCCCGCACCTTGAAGGCCAATGGGTTGGCGCATGAAGCGGCACATGAAGTCGAAACGGACCATGACCTGTTGGCGCTGCTGGAGGCCAACGCTGGGGTAGGCTTTGTTTCGATGACTGCGCCACGCTCACCCAACGTTCGCAGGCTCAAATTGCGCGATATCGATATTTCCCGAACCGTGGCCGCCTATAGCGTAGCGGGCCGGCAGCGTGCGCCTGTCGCCACGACGCTGCTCAACCTGTTGCGCGCAACCGACTGGTCAACCTTTGGGGTTCGCGAGCCTGCTCGATAGCCGCAAGCAGGTCGTCAATTTCCATTCGCTGGCGATAGTCGGGATCAAGGTAGCGCGCTGTGATGATGCCGTCGGTGCCGACAATGAAGGTTGCCGGAATCGGCAGGAACCAGGCGGCATTGCCCTGATAGCTGGGCACATCCCAGCCGGCGCCCCCGATCAGCGTTTCCATTTCCGTCCCGACCCAGATCGCCAGGTTCAGCGACAGCGCATAGCCATTGTCCATGTCGGTGAGGAAGGGAAAGGATGCAGCCGCCTCCTCTTTCAACGTCGTCGTGAATTTGCGCCGCTCGGGCACAATCGCCACGAACTGGCCGCCTAATTCAGTGATTTCCTTCTCGACTTCAGCCATGCCGATCGCATTCAACCGGCAATAGGGGCACCAGTGTCCGCGCTGGAAAGAAATCGCGGCGGGTCCTTTTTGCAGGATTTCGGCTAAGCCGACCAGCCTGCCGTTCTCGTCGGGGAGCAGAAACGGCGGCATTACATCGCCGGGCGCCGGTGCCATCGCGCCCGCACGCTGGTCCTGCAGGCGCTGCACCATCCGGTCGACCGCTTCAGCGAAGGTGGTGCTGAGCGAGCGCACTGCATTGGCGATCACCGCCATCCGCTCGTTCAGCGGCGCATCAAGCGCGATCGCAGCCTGGACGGCCTCTTCGAGCTTCACGACCAATTCATTGGCAGCCATGACGGCAACTCCAAATTCGCAGTTCTGCGCAGTGTAGCCTACTGCCAGCCAACGTCCATGCCGTAGATTCATGAAAGGTTCGCGAGACGATGCCTTTTTCGCATGGAAACGATGAGTCAAAGTAATGCGGGTCACTCAGATGCCAGAAATCGCCGCCACCCCGCCCAGGACGACGCTCGACTTGGTCAACGTTCGGTCGGCCTCTCGCAGTCAGCGAGCGCGCTCGAGCGCGGACACCAGGTCCTCGATCTCCATGCGCTGCTGGTAGTCGGGATCGACATAACGCGCTGTGATGATGCCATCAGCGCCGACAATGAAAGTGGCGGGGATCGGCAGAAGCCAGGCGGCGTTGTCCTGGTAACTCGGCAAGTCGTCACCGCCGGCGCCAAGCAGTTGCTGCATTTCCACGCCGATCCCGATCGCCAGATCGAGCGAAAGTGCATAGCCATTGTCCATGTCGGTCAGAAACGGGAACTCAGCCCCGACCCGGTTCTTCAGCGCCGTTGAGAACTTTCGCCGCTCCGGCGTGATCGCCACGACCTGGCCGCCCATGGCAGCGATCTCCTGCTGCACCTCGACGATGCCGATCGCGTTCAACCGGCAGAAGGGGCACCAATGCCCACGCAGGAAAGTGATCGCCACCGGCCCATTCGCGAGGACGTCGGCCAGGCTTACCAATCTGCCGTCCTCGTCAGGGAGCAGAAAGGCCGGCATGGCATCGCCGGGCTTAGGCGCCGTGGCGCCTGCCCCCTTGTCCTGCAGCCGCATCACCATGCGGTCGGCCGCGTCTGCGTAGCTGGCGTCGAGCCTTCGTATTGCCGCAGCGATCACCGCAAGCCGTTCGCTGAGCGGCGCGTCGAGATCGATCGCCGCCTGCACCGCCTGTTCGAATGTCATGACTTGTTCAACTGCAGCCATATGCAAAGTTCCGCATTTTCTCATGATAATCATGATCCAAACGCATTCCGTTCCTTCGCGGTCGCAGCTGGTGATGTCCACCGTGGACTGGCTCACATCATGTTCTTGTTGTCCGACGAGAATGTCGGGAAACCGTAGAGATTGTCGGCGAGATCGGTCGCGGTGATGCCGTGCCGCATGGCGAGTGCAAAGATGTGGATCAACTCCTCGCCGGCATGTCCGACAACGTGGGCGCCGAGGATATGGTCGCTCTCAACCCCAACGATGATCTTCGACCACGCCACGGTCTCGGCATAAGTCCTGGCCGACAGCCAGCCGCGCATGTCATTGACCTGCACCTTGATTCTCAGTCCGCCCTCGGCGGCCTTGGCCTCGGTAAGGCCGACACTGGCCACCGCCGGCACGGTGTAGACCGAGGATGGAATCTGGCCGTAGTCAGGCTGGTGCTTCGCGCCTTCGACGATGTTGCGGCCGACAATCCGGCCCTCATAGGTAGCGATCGGCGAAAGCTGGGGTGAGTTCCACACGGCATCCCCGCAGACATGAACGGCAGGGTTCGAGCGCGAGCGCAGGAACGCGTCGATTTCGATACGGCCGTCACGGTGTGCGACGTGCCCCGCGCCGAGATCAAGACCGTCAGTGTTGGCGATTCGCCCTGCGCAATTGACGACGCGATCGGCTTCGATGGTATGCTCGGAGTTGTCGTTGGCGAACAGCACGCGCAGGCGTTCGCCGACTCGGTCGATCCGTTTCACTAGGGCGAGCGTTAGCAAGGGCATGCCGATGCGCTCGCTTTCGCTGCGGATCTGGTCCACCGCGTCGGGGTCGAAACCGCCGAGCATTTGCGGCAGCGCCTCGAGGATAGTGACCCTGACGCCGGCGCGGGCGTAGACGTGGCCGAGATCGAAGGCGATGACGCCGCCGCCGATGAACACGACATCGCTTGGCAACGCACGGTCGCTCAGCACGTCATCTGAGGTCGTCATCAATTCAGCGCCGGGAAAGCACAGCTCCCTTGGCCTTGAGCCGGTGGCAATCACGATGCTGGCGGCGTCAAGCTGGCGCTCGCCGACCCGGACGGCATTGCTGCCGACGAATGCCGACTCGCCGTGGATGACGTCGACGCCGCGCATCGCCATCACGCCGGCCAGGCGATCGGGAATGTCGCGGACCATCGCCTGCTCGCGATCGATCAATGCGGCCCAGTCGAGGCGCGGGGCGGCAACCGTGATCCGGTGCTCGCACGCCCTCTCGATCTCGTGCAGCGCGTGGCCTGCCGCCACCAACACCTTCTTCGGCGTGCAGCCGCGATTGGGACAGGTGCCGCCGAGATCCCGCGCTTCGACCATCGCCACCGAGAGCCCGGCTGCCCGTGTCGCCACCGTGACGCCCATGCCGGCATTGCCGCCGCCAAGGATCACGACATCGTATTTTTCGGTCTTCATCAGGTCCTCCGGGCTCAATGATAGGCGACCGATTTGCCGAGCTTGCCGCGGAACACCCAGTAATTGTAGCCGGTGTAGACCAGCACGATCGGCAGCATGATAGCGATTCCAGCCAGCAGGAACATTTGTGAGCGAGGCGCGGCGGCGGCTTCCCAGATGGTCATGCTGTACGGCACGATGTGTGGGTAGAGGCTTGTGCCTAGGCCGACGAAGCTCAGGCTGAAGATGGCGACCATGCACAGGAACGGGGTTCGCTCCGCGCCGGTCACCAGCCCGCGCCACAGCTGAAGCAGCGCCATCGCCGTCAGCAGCGGCACCGGTACCAGATAGAAAAGGTTCGGCAAAGTGAACCAGCGTGCGGCGACCATTGGATGCATGAAGGGCGTCCAGATGCTGACGAGCACCAGAAAGGCAATGAAGACCGGCAGCAAATGGAGCGCATTGCGCCGTGCCCGCGCCTGCACTGGTCCCTCCGTCTTCATGATGAGCCATGTCGCGCCGTAGAGCGCATAGCCCGCGACAAGGCCCAATCCGCACACCAGCGTGAAAGGCGACAGCCAGTCGAAAGCGCCGCCGGCAAAAACGCGTCCGTCAACTTCGAATCCGCCGACGACAGTGCCGAGCATCACGCCCTGCACGAATGCCGCAAGTGCTGCACCGGCGCTGAAGGATAGATCCCACCAGCGCCGCGAAGTGCCGGACTTGAAGCGATACTCGAAAGCGACGCCACGAAAGACCAGTGCAAACAGCATCAGCATCGCAGGCAGATAAAGGGCCGGCAGCAGTATCGCATAGGCGACGGGAAACGCGCCGAATAGTGCAACGCCGCCGAACACCAGCCACGTCTCGTTGCCGTCCCAGAACGGTGTCAGCGAGCCCATCATGTGGTCGCGGTTCTCGCCTTCCGGATCGAGGAAGAACAGGATGCCGACGCCGAGATCGAAACCGTCGAGCAGCACGTACATGAACAGCGCGAAGACGACGACCGATGCCGATATGAATGCGAGATCCATTTGAACGTCCCTCCCTACTCAGCCGGCATCATGGCGCTTGGCGATAGTCGGCTCGGTTGCGGACGGCAGCTCGACCCGGTCGTCCGGGCCATGCCAGACGAGCCGGGTGAGGAAATAGGCGTAGGCGGCAAGCAGCACGTTGTAGACCACGAAGAACAGCACCAGCGACGTCGCTACCGATGCGACCGGCAGCCGCGAAGCCGCGTGGAGCGTTCGAAGCACGCCGTAGACAACCCAGGGCTGGCGCCCGACTTCGGCTGCAGTCCATCCGGCCAGCGTCGCCACAAAGCCGAGCGGGATCATCGCCACATGAACGGTGAGCAAGAGCCCGCTCTCGTGAAGCCGGCCTTTCCACCACCACAACAGGTTCCAGCCGGCGACGGCGAGCATTAGCACCCCGATGCCAACCATCACCCGGAAAGCCCAGAATGCCGTGAGGACGTGCGGCCGGTCCTGCGGGGCGAATTCCTTGAGGCCGCGAACCTCGCCGTCGAGGCTGTGCGTCAGGATGAGGCTCGCGAGCCTGGGGATGCCGATTTCGAAATGGTTGGCTTCTGCGCCTTGGTCCGGCCAGGCAAACAGTAGCAGAGGTGCGCCGGCCATCGTCTCCCAGCGGCCCTCGAACGCCGCAATCTTGGCCGGCTGATGCTTCTCCGCGACCAGACCGCTGGCGTCGCCGACGAAGATTTGCAAGGGAACGAGGATCGCGAGCGCGGCGACTGCAATCGAATGAGCGCGGCGCGCCACCTTCGGTGGCCGGTCCATGAGGAGGTGCAGCGCCGAGATGCCGGCCACGACGAACATCGCCGTCACATAGGATGCCAGCACCATATGGAGGAACCGGGTCGGCAGTGATGGGTTGAAGACGACGTCGAACCAGCTGTCGACGAACAGCCGGCCGCCTTCGATGTGGAAGCCAGCCGGGGTCTGCATGAACGAGTTCGCTGCGATGATCCAGAATGCGGAAACGAGCGTACCGAACGACACCATGGCCGTCGCAAAGAAATGCATGCGCGGACCGACCCGGTTCCAGCCGAACAGCATGATGCCGACGAACCCGGCCTCGAGGAAGAACGCCGAAAGCACCTCGTAGATGAACAACGGTCCGAGAACGTTGCCGGTGACGTCGGCGAACCGGCTCCAGTTCGTCCCAACCTCATAGGAGAGCACGACGCCGGTGACCACGCCCATGCCGAAGGTCAGCGCGAACACTCTCGTCCAGAATTTGTAGAGCAGTTCGTAGATTCGATCGCCGGTCTTGAGCCACAGGCCCTCGATCAGGACGAGGAAAGCCCCAAGTCCGATCGTCAGCGTCGGGAACAGGATGTGAAACGCGATCGTGAACGCGAATTGCAGACGAGAGAGCAGGACGGCATCAAATTCCATGTCGCGCTCCCGTCGGCTCAGTGCAGTTTGACGCGTGGCTTGGTACGGCCAGCCACGATCGCAGCGATGGTGTCGAGTCCGGTTTTGAAGGTGCCGTGGATCGCCTGCAGATGCATCTTGTAGAGCGCCCGGTACATCAGCCTGGCGATCAGCCCCTCGATCTTGAGCCCACCAACGACATTGCCGAAGGTACGGTAGTCGGCGAGTGAGACCAGCGAGCCGAAGTCGCGGTAGTGGAAGGCCGGCAGCGGTCGTCCGTTCAGCCGCGCGGCGACAACCTTGACGAGGTGATCGGCCTGCTGGTGGGCGGTCTGTGCGCGTGGTGGTAGCGGCGTTTCCTCACCGGGTAGGACGCAATTCGCGCAATCGCCGATAGCAAAGAGATTCTCGTCGCCCTTCACCTGCAGCGTCTCGTGCACGACCAGGCGGTTTATGCGATCGGGTTCGAGGCCGTCGAGATTTTTCAGGAAGTCCGGTGCCTTGATGCCGGCTGACCAGACAACGAGCTCGGCCGGGAGAAACAGCTTGTCGCCAAGCTTCACTCCGTCCGGCGTCACTTCGGTTACTCGCACACCGCAGCGTATCTGAATCCCAAGGTTGACAAGCAGCTGTGCGGAGTCGCGCGACAGGTGCTCCGGCAAAGCCGGGAGGATGCGTGGTCCCGCTTCGATCACGGTGATCCGGATCAGTTTCTCGAAATCGATGTTGTCGAGGTTGTGCGACGCGATTTCCCGCATCGACTTGTGCAGCTCGGCGGCAAGCTCGACGCCGGTCGCCCCGGCGCCGATGATGGCGCAGTGCAGCTGACCCGGCGACAGCGGCTCGTATTGCGCATTGGCGCGAAGGCACGCGTCGATCATGCGGCGGTTGAAGCGGGCCGCCTGCTCGGCGCTGTCGAGCGCGATCGCATTCATGGCGGCGCCGGGGGTTCCGAAATCATTGCAGACGCTGCCCACCGCCATCACCAGCGTATCGTAGCCGAGCACTCGCGGCGGAATGACCTGCCTGCCGTCCTCATCGAGGCTGGGCGCGACAAGCACCTGGCGCTTACTGCGGTCGATACCGACTACCTCGCCGATGCGATAGCGATAGTGATGGCCATGCGCATGGGCGATGTATTCCACTGAATCGCTTGTCGCATTGAGCGAGCCTGATGCGACCTCATGCAGCAACGGCTTCCAGATATGGGTGCGGTTGCGGTCAACAAGCGTGATCGAGGCACGCCGTCGTTTGCCAAATTTCTGGCCGAGCCGCGTGGCAAGCTCCAATCCGGCCGCGCCGCCGCCGACGATCAGCACCCGATGCAGCGAGGCATCCTTGTGGGACGGCGTTTCCGGGATGCCGGCGAACATGTCCTTCTCCGGCGCCGCGCCTGGCACGACTGCGATTGGTGGCGTCATCGATGTCACGGCATGCATTGCAATAGCTCCTCGCGGGGATCGGGAAACCGGATGGTTTTCATTCGTTCGATTCGTGGATCACGACGCCCTGCAGCATGTCGACGTCGCACTCCCACGGTTTTTCTGACAGCACGCGCTCGGCATGCGCGTAGCCGGCTTGCCAGCGCGAACGGATGCCGGAGCGGGTGAAGTCGATGTCCTTGGTGTGATCCTCGCCGCCGAGCCGCGGCGACAAGAGCCGCACTAGGTGCATGATTGTGCTGCATCCATAGGAGGCGAGTTCCTTGACCATCGGATCGTCGCGCTCGGATTCGGGAATGTGCTTGACTAGCTCGCGCACGACGTGGCGCAGCCGATGTAGTTGTTCCTGGCGGGCGACGTGGCTCTTGCCGCGGCTGGCATATTGCAGGTCCTTCAGGCGGCCCATCACCTGCCAGATGGTCTGCGGCTCGGAGCCGGAGGGCTGCCACATGTTGACGGCGAAGATGAGCGAGTCGCGGCGCGGCCGCTCGTCGAGCACGACTTCGATGGGCGTGTTCGAATAGACGCCGCCATCCCAATAGGGCTCGCCATCGATGCAGACCGCCGGGAAGGCCGGGGGCAGCGCCCCCGACGCCATGACGTGCGCCGGACCGAGGTCCATTTCGCGCGTGTCGAAGTATTTAAGCTGGCTGGTGTTGACGTTGACGGCGCCGACAGTCAGCCGTGTGTGCTTCTCGTTGAGGTAGTCGAAGTCGACCAGCCGGGTCAGGGTCTTCTTCTTCGGATCGGTCGTGTAGTAAGACGCGCGCTCGACACCCGCCGCGTGGTTGACGCCGAACAGCGCGGTCGGATTGGGCTCAAAGAAGCCCGGAATGCCGCGTACGATGGTATTCATGTTGGCAAAGGCGTTGCCAAGGAAAGGCGCCGACCACATCAGGTCGAGCGGACTGCCCTTGCCGACCTGATCCCAGAATTCCTGCAGCCGCGGCAGACGATCTTCGGGCTTGTTGCCTGCAATCAGCACGGCGTTGATGGCGCCGATCGAGGTGCCGATCACCCAGTCCGGATTGATGCCGCCCTCGACCAGAGCCTGGTAGACGCCGGCCTGATAGGCGCCGAGCGCGCCGCCGCCTTGCAGCACCAAGACCGTCTGCGGCTTCGCCGCGTGGTCGGCCATCGGCAGCACGGTGACCTTCGCCTCGGGGGGATTTCGGGTCATCTTGTTCATCGCTGCTGTCCTTGCTTGCTTGCGTACGATCCCGAAGAGCGGATCGCTCTGCCGGCAAGATCGAGTGCAGATTCAATTTGCTGGGGCGTCTTGCTGCGCGTCCGAGGAACGCGCAGGGGCGCCTCAATGTGCAGTCCAGCCGCCCTCGATCGGCAGGATCGCGCCCGTGATCGACGCTGCTTCCTCCGATGCCAGGAACAAGCAAAGCGCAGCGACCTGCTCTACGGTGACGAATTTCTTGGTCGGCTGCGCAGCGAGCAATACGTCCTTCACCACTTGCTCTTCGGTGATGCCGCGCGCCTTGGAGGTGTCGGGGATCTGCTTTTCGACGAGCGGCGTCAGCACGTAGCCAGGGCACACTGCGTTGACGGTGATCCCTTGCTCGGCAACCTCCAGTGCGACCGTCTTGGTCAGGCCGGCGACGCCGTGCTTGGCAGCAACGTAAGCCGACTTGAAGGGCGAGGCGACCAGCGCAATGCGCGGATGCGACATTGATGACGCGGCCACATTTGCGTTCCTTCATTCCACTGAGCGCGCGTCGGATCGTGTAGAACGACGCCATCATGTCGATTGCGACAACGGCTTCCCATTTCTCGACGGGGAATTCATCGATCGGCGCAACGTGCTGGATGCCGGCATTGTTGACCAGGATGTCGACCGCCCCGAACTCGGCGATCGCCTTGTCCATCATGGCCGTGATGGCGTCTCCCTTGCTCATGTCGGCGCCGTCGTAACGGACTGTCACGTGGTGTTCGCTTGCGATGCCATCCCGCAGTTTCTCGATTTCCTTGGTGTCGCCGAAGCCATTAAGGACGATATTGCAGCCTTTGGCCGCGAATGCCTCTGCAATGCCTTGGCCTATGCCGCTGGTCGAACCCGTCACAAGTGCTGTTTTTCCTCGAAGCATCATGGTTCTCCTGGCTCTCTAGGCAACTGCAGCCGGTTCCTTCCGGTAGCTCGTTTCAGAAAAGCAGTGTGGCCGGCCTGCCAAAGGATCGGAAATGCCGTTTGGACATTGAAATGATAGCGATCTCGCAACGTGGCCTCTGGGCAGCAAGGTTACGGCCGAACCGCGGAACAAAGGCCGCTGTCGATCGCCGCCGCAGGCGATCCCGCTGACTAGTTGTTCGGGGCCGTCAGCACACGTGCGAGTGCCATCGCGGCGATCAGGGCTGCGACGAGAACCGCCACGCACGCAGTCCATCCCAACCGGTCGAAGACCTGGCCGAGGACAAAACCGCCGACGAGACCACCAGCATAGTAGGAGGCGAGGTAGATCCCGCTTGCCGCTGCCTTGTCGCGCTTGGCAGTGCGGCCGACATGGCCTGTTGCAATCGCCTGGGCGAGGAACGTGCCGACCGCGACCAGCGCCATGCCGGCAAGCACGACGGACAGGCTGGTCGACAGCAGCGCGGCAAGCCCTGCGATCGCCAGGGCAAGCGTCAGCGCTATGCCGCTCTTCGGGCCGAAGCGCCTGGCGACGCGGCCGGCCAGCGGCGTCGTGATCATCGATGGCAGGAACACGAAATAGACGAGGCCGAGCGCCATCGGCGACAGGCTGATCGGCTGGGCGGTGAGCTGGAAGTTGACATAGGTGAACGTGCCGATGAAAACGAACAGGATGAGGAAGCCGATCGCGAAAGAATGGAGCAGCTGGCGATCTCTGAAATGCGTGGTCCAAGCGTGCATACCAGGCATCGCGCCGCCGGTCGCCATCATCCGTTCCGTCTTCCTAAGCGTCAGCGCGACAAGCAATGCGCCCGCAATGTTGAGAGCCGCGAAGGTCAGGAAGTTGGTCGAGATGCCGAACGTATCGGCGACCGCCGCCGACATGATACGGCCGAAGAAATTGCTGGCGACATTTCCGGTGACGTATGCGGCGAGCGCGCCGGTCGCCTGCGCTGGCGAAAAATGCTCGGCGAGATAGGCCACGGTCAGCGTGAAGGCGGTCGACATACAGAGCCCTTGCGCGACCCGCAGCAGGGCAAATGTCGTGATGTCGTCGGTCATCGAAAGCAGCGTCGTCGGAATGGCGAGCACCGCAAGGCTTATCCAGATCCCGTTGCGCCGATCGACGTTGCGGCCGAACAGCGCAACGACGATGCCCGCAATGGCCATGCCGAACGTGCTCGCGTTGACCGCAAAGCCCATCGTCGCGCGGCTTACCCCGAACTTTATCACCAGCGACGGCAATATCGCCTGCGTGGCGAAGAGATCGACAAGCGTAAGGAAAGCGATGAGAGCTATGAGTCCGAATCGCCAACTGTCAGCGGCGACCATGCGTAGCGTGGTAGGGGCAGTCTGTTCGACGCTGGTCATTCATATTCTCCGGGAACGATTCGACGTTCCGTACCTGAGCGGACTGGTGGCGGCGCGAAAGGCCGCCGGTTCACGTCGTGTGCTCGTCCATGGCAGCCGGCAGGATATCGGTCGAGTAAAGGATGGCCGGCACCTTGCCGTTGTTCTGCCAACGGGCGAGCAGACCGAATTCGGCGAACGCTGCAGTGGAGCCGAGCAGGACAAGGGCGAGGAGCAATGGCTCAAGCCAGGTGTGGGACGCAATCACTTCATAGGCCATGTCCAGTTCTCCTCCGTGGGGCCCAACGTATGGGGCGGGGTATGACGGGAGTGTCACTGGCCAGGCGCACAAAGAGAAATGCTCTATGTCTTTCGTTTCCATACCAAAAACCTATCGTATGCAGGCAAAACAGGTTGCTTGGCGACTTACATCAGCTCCCTCTGCGCCCCATCCTTGGTCGTCAACGCGACCTTGTAAGACGGCGGCGCCCAAGGAGCTGGCGACTGAATTCCACGCGCGACTTCACTCGATTGCCCCGCTGCGCGCGGCGCTTGCAGATACAGGAGCGCCTGATGTACGATACCGCTCTCGCAATCGACGACGCCGTGCAGCCAGACAGAATCGCTGTCTTCATCGAGGCCGAGCATGGCTGGATGACGTTACGCGGGGTCCGTGCGCATAGCTCGCGCATAGGCTAAGGGGGCCGTACCCATGCCCAGCGATGGCGCTCGACGCAAAACGGCGTTTGTCCTTGCAGGCGGGGGCAGCTTTGGCGCCATTCAAGTCGGTATGTTGCGTTCGCTCGCGCGCCTCGACATTTCAGCGGATATGGTTGTCGGCTCAAGCGTCGGCGCGCTGAACGGCGCCTACTACGCGGGCAACCCAACGATTGAAGGAGTCCGGGAGTTGGAGACGATCTGGCGCGGATTGCGTCGGAACGACGTGTTTCCGCTGACATGGCGGACGATGGTCGGATTCTTGCGTCGGCGGGATTTCCTTGTCGCGTCGGACGCGCTTCAGGGGCTCGTCGACCGTCATCTCCCCTACCGCAACCTCGAGGACGCAAGCATCCCGGCCTACGTCGTCGCCACCGACATACTGTCGGGCGGAACCGTCGTGCTGTCGAAAGGTTCAGCCGCGCAAGCCATCATGGCGAGTGTCGCAATACCGGCGGCCTTCGCACCGGTGCAATTCAATGATCTCTATCTTGCCGACGGCGCGGTATCGAGCAACACGCCGATCAAGGTAGCAGTCGATCACGGCGCGCAGCGCCTGATCGTCATGCCCACCGGTTTTGCCTGCGCGCTCGACAAGCCCCCCGTCGGGGCGGTTGCAAACGCGCTGCATGCACTGACCTTGCTGATTGCACGGCAGTTGATGACCGAATTGCAAGGGCTTGACGACCGCATTGATTATTTTGTCGTGCCACCACTGTGTCCGCTAGTCGGATCGCCCTATGATTTCTCTCATACGAACGAGTTGATCGAGGAAGCTGCATCAAGCACCGACGCTTGGCTCGCCGATGGAGGCCTCGATCGTCCGCGCATCATTGCGCATCAATTGATGTCCCACAAGCACACGAGTTAGCTCGCCGTTGCCGACATTTCACAGCAGTAGATGAAGCGCGGCTAGTGGATGGGTCGTGGGATAGACCCGCCAATGCCGTCGGCAAAAGGGCGCCTCAAGAGATCTTGAGGCCGCCCATCGCGGGAACGGAAATGGACGAGGGGGACAGCCTCCCTGTGTGGCTTTGACACAAGATCATTCCCCCGATAACTATCTGCTTTTATTTAACCATCTGCCCTATCAATCATTGCGACAATTTCACAGAACGTAGTGGCTGCGATGATAGGGCCGCCGTTCTTCTCCTGCACCAATATCGCCGTGCGCAGCGAGCCGGCGCGAGTCGGCACCGCCAGCGTGGCCTCTCCCCCGCTCCACTGGCCCAGCTTCACCAGATCGCGGACGACGTGAGAATGGGGCAGTCTGTGACTCTTGTTCTCGCCACGTGCGACCGGCACCTCGATCACCTTCGGGTCGTAGCGAACCAACCATACGTCTGTGCTGCCTGCAGGGGCTTTCCCGCGCCCGATCGTCACGTAGCCATCAGCCAATCTCACGTCCGGCCCTTCGTTGGAGCGCGCGTCCCCGAGCAGACCCTCTACCTCGGAGAGGCGATTGCCGACAGTGCTGATCCGCCCGGAGCGGATAGGGCTACGCCGTGCAGCGGTTGAGGCCTACACTGTCCGTTCTGCCGGCGCCATGTCGCGGCGATGGCGCAACTCAAGCCGGCCCTGCGTGAGAAAGGCGTTGAATGCCTGGCGGTGGTCATTACGCCGGTCGAGCGAGCGCAGCTCTATTTCCGTTACCACCCGGCCCCCGATCTTCTCGCCGCATCCGACCCGAAGCGGGCCTCGCACCGTGCTTTCGGCTTGCGCCACCTCTACGGGCTTAGCCGCACCAGTATGTGCCAACGTCGCCGAGGGACCCCGATTCTGGCGTTCGCGGGCGGCACCAGCCGGTCGCTGTCGCCGTGGACGATGAGCACCTGGGCCGACCGCCGACGACCACTCTGCGGGCGCCTGCAGGCCCCAGCGGCGCAGGGCGGTCGGCTCGCGCGGTACGTCCCCGGGCTGGCCGGCATGTCGTGCCCCGTCGTGCGTTCCTTCAGCCGCGCGAGGTAGGCGCGGGCGGCTGACCTGTCGTGTACGTCCGTTCAGCCGCCGTTGAGTGCTTCGTCCAGTGCCGTCGTCTGGGCCTTGACGAAGGCCCGGGAGATGGCGGCTTTCGCTTCGATGGCGTCGAAGTTGTGGTAGGCGCCGGGCACTACGTGCAGGGTGCTGGCGACGCCCGCCTGCTGCAGTCGCCGGGCGTAGGTGACGTCCTCGTCGTGGAACAGGTCGTTGGTGCCGACGCCGATCCATGCGGGCGGCAGGCCAGAGAGGTCGTCGTAGCGGGCCGGCGCGGCCAGCGGGGGCACGTTGCCGTCCGCGGTGGCGGGGCCGAGGTAGGAGCGCCAGCCGAACCGGTTGCTGGCCGGGCTCCAGAGGCGGAGCCGCCGCGGGTCAATGTCGGTGCGGGTGGTGGTCCGGTCATCCAGCATTGGGTAGGACAGCAGTTGCAGAACCGGACGGATCTCGCCGCGTTCCTTCGCCAGCAGCGCCAACGCGGCGGCCAGACCACCGCCGGCGCTGGCGCCACCGATGGCGATGCGTGCGGGGTCGATGTCTGGTTGGCGGGCGAGCCATTGCAGCGCGGTGTAGCAGTCTGCCAGCGGCGCCGGAAACGGGTGCTCGGGCGCGAGCCGGTACTCCACCGAGACGACGACGATGTTGAGCTGATCGGCGATCCGGCGGCAGAAGCCGCTGTCCTGCACCGCGTCGCCGAGCACCATTCCGCCGCCGTGGATCCACAACAGTGCCGGAGTCCGAGGCCGGGCCGAAGCCGGGCGGAAGACGTGTACTGACACATCGGCGTTCACGGATACGACCTGCGCGTCCGGCCGCCGAGTGATCCCGGTGAGCTTGGTGAGGACACGGAGCGCGGGAAGCGTTCGGGCGTTGATGATGGTGCGGGGAAGGAACCGCGCGGCTCGCAGCTGTGGGTTGAAGGGTTGCTCGGTCATCGTGTTCCTATCTGATGGAGGGCGACGTCGCCGGGAGTGCCGGGGGGGTAATCGCAGAAATGAAGGTCATGGTCGGAGCTCGGCGTCCACCAGGGCCAGGGCGTTGCGGAGGCCCTGCTCGAGGAGGTCGTCGGAGAGCTGTCGGTCGGTCAGGGCGCGGGAGAGTTGTAGCGTCCCGGCCATCAGGCCGAGGAGGCTGAGCGCCTTCACGCGGGCCGAGGGCGGATCTTCGGGTGCCATGCGGGCGGCGAGGCCGTCGATGACGACCAGCACGCCGTCGGTGTACGCCTGCCTGATTGCGTCCGCGCTGCGCCCGATCTCGTCGAGCAGGGCGGCGTTGGGGCAGCCGTCGCCGGGATTGTCCCGGTGGTGGGCCGACAGGTACCAGCGCACGAGCTGTTCGAGCCCGGCCGGGCCGGGCTCCGCCAGCTCGACGATGTTCGCGTGCAGTGTGTGCAGTTGGTCGGTGACCGCCTCCGCGACGAGGCTGTCCTTGGATTCGAAGTGGGCGTAGAAGGCGCCGTTGGTCAGGTCCGCGTCCTTCATGAGCGTCGCGACTCCGGAGCCGTCGATACCGTCCCGCTTGAGCCGTCGACCGGCCGTCGCAATGATCCGCTGCCTTGTCTCCTGCTTGTGTTCTTTCGTGTAACGCACCATGCGTTCCTCTATCTCAGCCGGGCTTGCGCTCCGGATACTACTATGGCCAGGTCAGTGTGCAGCGTTGGCAAGGAGAGCCGGGACGTTGATCCTCGCGGTCTGCACTTTCGAGTCGTGGGGCTCGGGGAGCCCGCCGTTGGTGATGTACGGTGCGTGGTGGCGGGCCGTCTGCTGGCTCTGCTGCTGCATGACTCTCCTCGGTAGACCTGCGAATGACTGGTTAGTGGATCTCGGCAGCGATCAGCTCGGCATCCGGTTGAATCTGCGGATGACGCGGTCGAAGATCCGCGCCGGGGCGACGCGGTGCACCGCGTTGATGATCCGGGCGGTCGTACCGGCGGTGCGCCGTAGTTTCGGGTTCCGGTCGGTGGCCGCCGCGACGATCACCTTGGCGACGACGGCGGGGTCGTCGCCGCTGCTGAGGTTCTTCTCCAGCAGCTCGTCGTAGTTGCGCCGTCCCGCCGCGTAGAGCGGCATGGCGGTATCGGCCTCCACGCTGTGGCCTGCGAACGGAGTGTTGATCGGGCCGGGCTCGACGAGCAGGACCCGGACGCCGTAATCGCGAACCTCGTGGTCCAGCGACTGGGAGTAGCCCTCGACCGCGTGCTTGGTCGAGACGTAGAGGGCCATGAACGGGCTGGGGACGAACCCGCTGAGGGAGGAGACATTGATGATGCGTCCGCGGCCTTGGACGCGCATGTGCGGCAGGACCGCCTTGGTCGTCCGCATGACGCCGTAGACGTTAATGTCGAAGATGTCCTGCGTCTGGGTGATCGAGAACTCCTCGGCTGCGCCGGTTGTGCCAACGCCGGCGTTGTTGACCAGGACGTCGATGTGCCCGAACCGGTCGATCACCTGCTTGACCGCTAAGGCGACCGATTCGTCGCGGGTCACGTCGAGGTCCAGGTAGCTCACCCCGGCGGGCGCGGTGTGTTTTGCGGTGTTGCGGCCGGTTCCGATCACCTGGAAACCTGCGGCGGCCAAGGCGATCGCTGTGGCCTTGCCGATGCCTGAGGTGGCGCCTGTTACGAGCGCAACCTGCGGAGTTGTTGTCATCATAAGCTCCTGAAGTTTTGAATTACGTTCATACGACAATAGCCGTTGGGCGGTCGCAAGGCAAGGATTAAATTATGTTCGTACTCTCATGGAGGGCGAGACGAGGACCACAGGGGGCCGGGCGGTAACGGTAAGCGGTCTCGCATGGGCCGGCCTTCGAGCTCGAAGTGGATTGCATCTGCGATCCAGCGACCGTGGTCGAGGTCCTAGAGGGCTATCTGGCGACGCTGATCGTCGATGGCCGCAGGCAGGCAGCTTTCGGCCCCTGAGCGGTCAGGACGTGAACTGTTCACACAGAGGCGTTGCCGATCTTTCGCTGCGCCCGCTCAATCGCGCGCTGCACTATCCGAAACTACAAAACCGTTTCAAAAACCGTTTCAGTTTGCTGATTTGAAACGGTGCAACTTGGCTAAGCTTTTGAGATTATTGGCGCGCCCGAAGAGATTCGAACTCCTGACCCCCAGATTCGTAGTCTGGTGCTCTATCCAGCTGAGCTACGGGCGCGCAACAGGCCATGCTTTGCATGGCCCGCGATCCGATCCTTGACGACCGGCCGCGATGTGACGTGTTCCCTAGCGACTGAATTTCCGAAAAGCAAGCCGATCCGGCAAAAGTTTTGCTGTTGTGCCTTGACGAGGATCGGGCGGGGCAAGGATCAGGCCGGGCGGCGCAGGCCGTTGCGGGCCTGGTCGAGCCGGACCGGCTGGTCCGGAATGGTAACCGCGAATGCGGTGCGGCCGCCTCTGCTTTCGACAAGCTCCACCGTGCCGCCATGGGCGCGGATCAATTCATAGGCGATCGCCAGGCCAAGGCCGGTGCCGCCGCTGCGGGCCGAGCCGCGAAACGCCGCGAACAGGTTCTCGCGCGCCTTCGGCGGCAGGCCGGGGCCGGTGTCGGTGACCGTGATGCGGCTGACGCTGCCGACGCGCTCGGCCGACACCTCCAGCCGGCGTACCACCGCACTTTCCGCGTCCGCCGCCATCGCCTGCACGGCGTTGCGGCAAAGATTGGTGAGCACGCGAAAAAGCTGATCGGAATCGGCATCCACCTCGAAAGCCAGATCGACGGCGTTGACGAATTCGATGCCGCCTTCGGTGTCGAGCAGGCCGTGGACGTCGTCGACCAGCTGGCGCAGCCTGAGCCTGCGGCGCGAGGGCGGCGGCTCCTGGGTGCGGCCATAGGCGAGCACACCTTCCGAATAGGATACGGCACGATCGAGCGCCCGCAGCAGTTTCGGCGCGAAGGCCTGCACGGTCGGGTCCTTGACCTGGCGCAGACGGTCCGACATCAGCTGCGCCGACGCCAGGATGTTGCGCATATCATGGTTGATCTTCGACACGGCGAGGCCAAGGTCGGCGAGATGTTTCTGCTCGGAGAGCATCTTTTGCAGCCGCTCCTGCATCTGCGAGAGCTCGCGCTCTGCAACGCCGATCTCGTCGGCGCGGGCGGCAGGGTGGATGATCCGCCCGGGGTCGTCCGGCGCCTCGGAAAAGGCCAGCATCGAGCGCGTCATCGTCCGGATCGGGCCGATCATGATCAGGTCTATGGCTGCATAGACCAGCATGGCGGTGAACAACGAGATCAGCAGCGAGACGAAGGCGACGTTGCGCGAATAGATGAGCATGGCATTGCGCAGGCTGTAGTCGGGCATGATCAGCTCGAATTCCTTGTCGCTGTCGCCGACCGGGCCGAAAACGCGCAGCATCCGCTCGCCGCCGAAAAACAGCGTGTCCAAAGCGCCGGTCATGCCCGCGACCAGGCCGACATTGGCGATGTCGATATGCTCGTCGACCTGCGGCGGCATCTCAGCCACGACCAGAAGCCGCGAGACACCCCCGTCGCGCACGGCGATCGCCTTTGCGCCGATCGCCATCAGCACATCGTTCTGGGCGGCGCGGGACAGCGAGGCGGGCTCTCCCTGCACCAGCACGATCGAGACGGCCGCAGCGGTGCTCAGCCTTTCCTTCAGCCAACTCATCCGGTAGCTGGCGATCCAGGGCAGAAAGATAAGGACCTCGGCCAGGAGCACGAAGACGATGGTGAGCAGCAGGAGCTTGGTCGACAATCCTCGCGACAACGGCACCCTCCGGGCGGCGGTCGTCGCCCGATCGGTCCTTTCATCGGATAGGATTTCACTCATGCTGCTTTTTTCTTCACGATCACTTGATCGAGCGAGATTAGGCTATTTTCGGCTTTTTTGCCAATTTCATCCTTCGTCCCAATACGGGATAAGGCCGCCCAGACTTCAGCCATCGGACTGACGGTGCCGGATGTCGGCGCCGGATTGACTTCCAAAACCCTTCTTTCTATAAGCCCGCTCACGCTCGGGCCATTCGTCCCGGCGCGGTTTCGATCGCGCCAAAACCGGCCGGGCAAAGCTCCTGTTACAGAGTGACAGAATCAAGAAGGGCCGCACCCCGCGGTATTAAAACAAATGAAGCGTACCTACCAACCGTCCAAACTCGTCCGCAAACGCCGGCACGGTTTCCGTGCCCGCATGGCCACCAAAGGTGGTCGTGGCGTCGTCGCAGCCCGCCGCAACCGCGGTCGCAAGCGGCTCAGCGCCTGAACGGAAGACGAGATCGTTGCCCGCAACCGGCAAGCCAGTGGGAGCACATCCCAAGCGGCTTCTGAAGCGCGCGGAATTCCTGGCCGTCCGGCGTGGCGAAAAGCGCCGCGGGCGGCTTTTTCTCGTCGAGGTTCTGGACCGCAGCGACGCAGAGGCGCCTCGCGTCGGCTACACGGTCACCAAGAAAGTCGGCAAC
This sequence comes from Mesorhizobium sp. WSM4840, assembly GCF_055811755.1. NCBI lineage: Bacteria > Pseudomonadati > Pseudomonadota > Alphaproteobacteria > Hyphomicrobiales > Phyllobacteriaceae > Mesorhizobium > Mesorhizobium sp. WSM4840. The sequence continues at coordinate 106,770 of NZ_JBVVQD010000007.1, read as the reverse complement.
GCAGTCGCCCGCAACCGCATCCGGCGGCGACTGAGAGAAGCCGTGCGCACGCATGCCGCGGGTGACATGAAGCCTGGCAATGACTATGTCATCGTCGGGCGCGAAGATGTGCTTACCATTCCGTTCGGCCAGTTGAAGGCCGAACTCTCCCGCCGACTGCGCGGAACACGATAGGCCAAGGCTTTCGATGGAAAACAACCGGAACTTCTTCATCACCATCGCGCTGTCGGTGCTGATCCTGTCGCTTTGGCAGTATTTTTACGTGCTGCCGCACAGCGAGGCGCAACGCGAGGCGGCCCGTATCGAAGAGCAGCGGCTAGCGGAGCAGAAGAAGGCGGCCCAAGGCACCAGTCCGGGTGGCAGCGAAACGCCGGTGCCGAAGCAAGGTGCCATTCCTAGCGCACCGGGAACCGAAGGCACGACGCCGGCCGGCCGCGAGCAGGCGCTGGCATCGACCAAGCGCGTCAGGATCGACACGCCGAGCCTGGAGGGCTCGATCAACCTCACCGGCGCTCGTCTCGACGACCTCAAGCTCAAGCACTACACGCTGACGGTCGACAAGAACTCGCCCGAGATCGAACTGCTCAACCCGGCAGCGCTGCCTACGGGCTACTATGCCGAGATCGGCTTTGTCGGCAGCGACAAGACCGGCACGGTGCCGGGCCCGGAAACCGTGTGGACCGTCGACGGCAATACGACGCTGACGCCGGCGACCCCGGTCACGCTGAGCTTCACCAACGACAAGGGCCTGACCTTCAAGCGCACCTTCTCCGTCGACAGCGACTACATGTTCACGGTGTCGGACACGGTGCAGAATTCGGGGTCGGCCGCCGTTACCCTGTCGAATTACGGTCGTGTTACCCGCTTCGACAAGCCTGCCGTTGCCAGCATCTATGTGCTGCATGAGGGGCTGATCGGCGTCACCGGCACGGAAGGCCTGCAGGAACACAAATATGCGGCGGTCGAGGAGGACAAGCAGTTTACGCCGGGCAAGTCGACCGATGGCTGGCTGGGCATCACCGACAAATACTGGGCGGTGACGCTGGTTCCGACGGAGAAGCAGCCGTTCCAGCCGCGTTACGCCTATTTCGAGGACGGCCGCCCGCGCTACCAGGCCGACTTCCTCACCGACCCGATCACCGTTGATGCCGGCCAGTCGGCGACGGTCGAGACCGAAATCTTCGCCGGCGCCAAGGAAGTCGCCAAGGTCAACGCCTATGCAGAAGACCGCAACATCAGGCTGTTCGACCGTTTGATCGACTGGGGATGGTTCATCTGGATCACCAAGCCGATGTTCTATCTGATCGACACGCTCTACAAATTCTTCGGCAATTTCGGCGTGGCTATCCTGGCCACTACCGTCGTCGTCAAGGCGCTCTTCTTCCCGCTCGCCAACAAGTCCTACGCGTCGATGGCGAACATGAAGAAGGTGCAGCCCAAGATGCTTGAGATCCGCGAGAAATACGCGGACGACAAAATGAAGCAGCAACAGGCGATGATGGAGCTCTACAAGACCGAGAAGATCAATCCGCTCGCCGGCTGCTGGCCGGTGGCGCTGCAGATTCCGGTCTTCTTTGCGCTCTACAAGGTGCTCTACATCACCATCGAGATGCGGCACGCACCGTTCTTCGGCTGGATCCAGGATCTGGCGGCGCCCGACCCGACCTCGATCTTCAACCTATTCGGCCTCATTCCGATCGCGCTACCGGATATGTTGATGATCGGCGTCTGGCCGCTGATCATGGGCGTGACCATGTTCCTGCAGATGCGCATGAACCCGACGCCGCCCGACCCGACGCAGGCCATGATCTTCACCTGGATGCCGGTGGTCTTCACTTTCATGATGGCGGGTTTTCCGGCCGGCCTCGTCATCTACTGGGCCTGGAACAATCTGCTTTCGATCATTCAGCAAGGCGTGATCATGAAGCGACAGGGCGCCAAGATCGAGTTGTGGGACAATCTGGTCGCGCTGTTCCGGAAGAAACCGTCACCGGCGGAATAGCCGGCGCTCCCTTTTTGCGAATCCAGGAAAGCCCCGGTTCGAACGGGGCTTTTTTCGCACAAGCCGAGCCGCCGGCGAACGGCGAAACCAGTCGGCCCGGCGGTAGACGCCGCCGCGGATGATCCGCTGCGCACGCGGTTGGTGCTGCCGGGCGGATCGCGCTATTTTTGACCTGCCTGTTTTTTCGTCGATGGAGCCATCTATGATAGGACCCAACCCCAACATCAAGCACCCGATCCCGATGCATACCCGCGTCGGCTTCCTGAAGGGACTGGTCACGGCGCCGAATATCGAGATCGGCGACTTCACCTATTATGACGATCCGGACGGGCCGGACAAATTCGCCGGGCGGTGCGTGCTGCATCATTATCCATTCATCGGCGACCGGCTGATCATTGGCAAGTTCTGCGCCATCGCCGAGGGCACGCGCTTCATCATGAACGGCGCCAACCATGCCATGTCCGGCTTTTCGACCTATCCGTTCAACATCTTCGGTCATGGCTGGGAAGAGGGTTTCGACCCGGCAACCTGGTCGAGAGAATTGCGCGGCGACACAGTGGTCGGCAATGATGTATGGATCGGCATGGAAGCGGCGATCCTGCCCGGCGTGACGATCGGCCATGGCGCCATCGTTGCGGCAAAATCGGTGGTGACGCATGACGTGCCACCCTATGCGATCGTCGCCGGCAATGCGGCCAAGGCGGTGAAGATGCGCTTCGACGACAGGACCATCCGGCGGCTTTTGGCGGCCGCGTGGTGGGATTGGCCGGTGGAAAAGATCAGCCACAATCTCAATGCCATTCGTGGCGCCGATATTTCTCTTCTGGAGGCAGCGGTTTGAACGCGTTGAACAAGACCGTGATCGGCATAGAGCTGTTCACGCGGCCGTGGATCTTCATCCGCGGCGTGCCGGCAATGAAATTCCTGCCACCTGAAGGGCCGCCTGAGATCGCCTTTGCCGGCCGCTCGAATGTCGGCAAATCGTCGCTGATCAACGCGCTGGTCAATCAGAAGGGACTGGCGCGCACATCAAATACGCCGGGGCGGACGCAGGAACTCAACTATTTCGTTCCGGGCGGATTTTCCGGCGAAGGCGCCGATCTGCCGCCGATGGCGCTGGTCGACATGCCGGGCTACGGCTACGCCACCGCGCCCAAGGAGAAGGTCGACGACTGGACGAAACTCGTCTTCGACTATCTCAAGGGCCGCGTCACGCTGAAGCGGGTCTACGTGTTGATCGACGCCCGCCATGGCATCAAGGCCAAGGACGACGAAGTGCTGTCGCTGCTCGACAAGGCGGCGGTATCCTACCAGATCGTGCTGACCAAGACCGACAAGATCAAGGTGGCCGGTTTGACGAGGCTGACCGAAGAGACACTGCAGAAGATCAAGAAGCGGCCGGCCGCGTTTCCGTTCGTTCTCGCCACGTCGTCGGAAAAGAACGAGGGCCTCGAGGAATTGCGCGCGACGATCGTGCTGGCGGCCAATGGCGGCTAATGCATGTCGCGCAAAAGTGTGCAGCGGTTTTGCGATAACGACATGCATAAACAACAACCTAAAGCGCGTCGCGTGAGGCCGGTCAAAACGCGACGCGCTTTAAGACTTTGCCTCTAGGGCAATCGTCTGGGTGCTTTCTTCCGCGGCAAGCCTTTCGGTGCCGTAAGCCTTCAAGAACATGCCGACGCCCGACCTGACGATGTGGTCGATTTCATCCTGGCTCGGGGCTTTGGTGCGGTAGGCGAATATGCACTGACGGAAAAGGCCCGCCAGGCACAGTTCGGTAAACTGATAGGCGGCAAGATCGACATCGTCGATCTTGAGCAGGCCGCGCTCGATGGCGGCATTGAGAAAAGCAACGACCTTGTCATGGCCGCGTTTCGGGCCGCGTTCGTAAAAGCGCGCGCCAAGTTCGGGAATCCTGTCCGACGCGCCGATTACCGTGCGCTGCGCCTGGATGACCTTGGCCGAGGTGATCTTGAGGGACAGCACCTTGCCGAACTTCACCAGCGTCTCGCGAAGGTCGTCGGCGCGGTCGAGCATATCGTACATGTTCTTGAAGATCGTGCCGCGTTCTTCCTCGATCAGCGCTTCGAACAGCTCTTCCTTATTGGCGAAGTAGACATAGATCGTGCCCTTGGAAACGCCGGCCTCGCGGGTGATGTCGTTCATCGACGCCGCTTCAAAGCCCTTGTCGATGAAGACACGACGCGCGCCTTCGATGATCTGGCTGCGCTTGACCGGGTCCTGTCCCGCCGCCGGGCGGCCGCGACGCAGGCCATCCAGCAGCTCGCACTGGTCCTTGTCGGGTTCGGTCATAACGTCACACCTCGAAAAATATTCGAACCGATCGGTTCGATCGCCCTTGATATGGGCCTCTCTCCGCGCTAAGTCAACGTTCGCATCGAACCGAACGGTTCAGTATGACTAATTTTTCAGAGAGATGCCCAGTTTCCAGAGAGAATGCCAAGAGAGATCCCATGTCCTCGAACGCGACCCCCACCGCCGAAGTCCGTCCATTCCCCAACGCCAAGGTTGCGCCAGCAATCGAAGCGCCGAACCCACCGACTGAGCCCGCAATAAGTCCTCCGGCCGAGGCACCGGCGAAAAAGAAGCGTTCGGCACGCTCCTTTCTGTTGCCGATCATCGCGCTTGGCTTGCTGGGCGCAGGCGCCTCGTATGGCTACGATTACTGGACCGACGGACGTTTCATGATCTCAACCGACGATGCCTATGTCCAGGCCGACATGGCGTTCATCTCGCCGAAAATCTCCGGCTATGTCGATCAGGTCAAGGTGACCGAGAACCAGCAGGTCAAGGCCGGCGACCCGCTGCTGGTCGTCGACAATGGCGACTACAAAATAGCGGTCGCCCAGGCCGAGGCGCAGATCGCCACCTTGAGCAAGACTCTCGACCGCATCGACGCCCAGACCGAGGCGGCACGCGCATCGCTCGAGCAGGCGCAGGCGCAGAAGACCGCCGACCAGGCCGCCGCCGCCAATGCGGCGCGTGTTCAAGCGCGCGCCGCCCAATTGCTAAAGACGCATGTCGGCACCCAGGCTCAACTGGATGATGCCCAGACCGCGGTCGAGCAGGCCAATGCCGCCCTTGTAGGCGCCGACGCCCAGATCGCGGCGGCTGAGGCCAATATCGGTGTGCTCCAGGCGCAGCGCGTGGAGACGGCAAGCACGCTGGCGTCGCTGCAGCTTGCCCGGGACAAGGCCGCGCGGGACCTGTCCTTCACCGTGCTGCGCGCGCCCTATGACGGTGTCGTCGGCAACCGCTCGGTCGAGCAAGGCGACCTGATCAGCCCCGGACAGAAGCTCGCCGTCATCGTGCCGATGGACAAGCTCTACATCGTCGCCAATTTCAAGGAGACCCAGCTTGCCCGCCTGGTGCCTGGCGAAAAGGTCAGGATTTCGGTCGACGCGATCGACGGCCAGGATTTCGAAGGCACCGTCTCGTCGCTGGCGCCGGCATCCGGCGCGGTGTTCTCGCTGCTGCCGCCGGAAAACGCCACTGGCAATTTCACCAAGGTCGTGCAGCGCGTCCCGGTTCGCATCGACGTGCCGGCGGCTGTGCTGAAGACAGGCAAGCTGCGCGCCGGCCTCAGCGTCGTCGTCGCCGTCGACAGCCGCACCGCACCGGCCGCGTCGAACTGAGCGACCGCTTGGGAGCAATGCCGTGGCAACCGCAACCTTGACAGCAGGATCGCCGCCGGCGAGGCCGGCTACGCCTGATACCATTCCCACACGCCGCATCATCGCCTTCCTGGCGATGGTGTTCGGGATGTTCATGGCGATCCTCGACATCCAGATCGTCTCGGCCTCGCTGGCCGAGATCCAGGCGGGTTTGAGCGCCAGTTCCGACGAAATCCCGTGGGTGCAGACCGCCTATCTGATCGCCGAAGTCATCATGATCCCGCTGTCCGGTTTTCTCAGCCGGATGCTGTCGACGCGCGTGCTGTTCACCGTCTCCGCGGCTGGCTTCACCGCGGCCAGCGCGCTGGCGGCGACCGCCACCAACATCGACCAGATGATTGTCTACCGCGCCATCCAGGGCTTCATCGGCGGCGGCATGATTCCAAGCGTCTTCGCTGCCGCCTTCACCATCTTCCCGCCGTCGCGTCGCGCCATGGTGTCGCCGATGATCGGCCTGGTGGCGACGCTGGCGCCGACCATCGGCCCGACCGTCGGCGGCTACATCAGCCATGCCACGTCCTGGCACTGGCTGTTCCTGATCAATGTGGTGCCCGGCATCCTGGTGACCGCCGCGGCGTGGTCGCTGATCGACTTCGACAAGCCCAATCTCAGCCTGTTCCGCAAGTTCGACTGGTGGGGCCTTGCCGGCATGGCGGCCTTCCTCGGCTCGCTGGAATATGTGCTCGAGGAAGGTCCCAACAACGACTGGCTTCAGGACCAGGCCGTGTCCGTCTGCGCCATCCTGATGACGGCCGGCGCGGTGCTGTTCTTCTGGCGCGCCTTCACCGCAGAGGAGCCGATCGTCGACCTGAAAGCCTTCGCCAATGTCAACTTCGCTTTCGGCTCGCTGTTCTCGTTCGTCATCGGCATCGGCCTCTACGGCCTGACCTATCTCTATCCGGTGTACCTCGGGCGTATCCGCGGCTACGATTCCCTGATGATCGGCGAGGCGCTGTTCGTCAGCGGGCTGGCGATGTTCGCGACCGCGCCGATTTCCGGCATCCTGTCGCGCAAGATGGATCCGCGGCTGATGATGATGATCGGCTTCTTCGGCTTCGCAGCCGGCACCTGGCGCATGACCTATCTGACCGCCGACTGGGATTTCTGGGAGCTTTTGGTGCCGCAGATCCTGCGCGGCGCCTCGATGATGCTGTGCATGGTGCCGATCAACAACATTGCGCTGGGAACGCTGCCGCCTGACCGGCTGAAGAATGCATCCGGCCTGTTCAACCTCACCCGCAATCTCGGCGGCGCTGTCGGCCTTGCCGTCATCAACACCGTGCTGATCGATCGCAACGCCTTCCACTACGCAAGGCTGGCCGAGCATGTGCAATGGGGCAGTGCCGAGGCGCAGACCAAGCTGCAGAACATGACGCTCGACTTCCAGCAGAATGCCGGCCTGGACGCGTCCAAGGCGGCGATCTCCAAACTGTCTGCTATGGTCCAGCAGCAGGCTTCGCTGCTGTCCTTCATGGACGTGTTCTATCTCTTGACGGCGCTGTTCGCCACGCTGGCGATCTTCACCATGGTCATCCGCAAACCGGCAGAACCGGCGGGCGGAGGTGGCGGACACTGATAGCGCAACTTTGCGCGTCCAAAGGACGCGCGGCGCTCTAATGCATGTCGCGCAAAAGTGCACAGCGGTTTTGCGATAACGACATGCATAAGACAACAGCCTAAAGCGCGTCGCGTGAGGCCGGTCAAACGCGAGCGCTTTAGGTCAGGCGGTGGCCGGCTTGAAGGTCAAGGCGACGCCGTTGATGCAATGACGCAAGCCGGTCGGCGGCGGGCCGTCGTCGAAGACATGCCCGAGATGACCGCCGCAGCGGCGGCAATGCACCTCGGTACGGGTCATGCCGAGGGACCTGTCCACGGTCATGCCGACGGCGTTGGGAATCTCCTGCCAGAAGCTCGGCCAGCCGGTGCCGGAATCGAACTTCGTCTCGGAGGAATAGAGCGGCAGGTCGCAGCCGGCGCAGGCGAAGATGCCCTTGCGGTGTTCGTTGAGCAGCGGGCTGGTGCCGGGATATTCGGTGCCTTCCTTGCGCAGCACATTGAAAGCCGCATCGGACAGGATCGCGCGCCACTCGGCCTCGGTCTTGGTGACCTCGAAGGTTTCGGTCGCGTGTGCGTCCTGCGGCCGGCCCATGCGCAGCGCTGCTGCCGTGCCTGCCAACAATGCCACAGCGGCACCGCTCCAAAGAAAATCGCGCCGGATCATCACCATTCCTCCTATGTCCTTTGCCAAATTCGGCCGTCACATGGAAATCAAAAGCTGGTGACGGCCAGCTCCCGACAACGGGCACTCCGCACCTGCCCCACGCCTACAGCGGACGACGCGGAGTGTACGGTTGCCGATTGCGCGGGTCACGCAAGCGGAACCCGCGCACTCGGCATCGTGCCTCAGCCATATCTTCGCTGGCGACGACCCCTTCGTTACATCTTCGGCAGGAGAACCTTGTCGATGACGTGGATGACGCCGTTCGACTGCTCGACATCGGCGACCGTCACGTTGGCGACATTGCCGTTCTCGTCGGTCACGGTGACCTTGCCGCCATCGGCCTTGAGCGTCAGTTCGCAGCCACCCGCCGTCTTGACCTTGTGCGCGCCACCATCGTCCATGGCCATCTTGGCGACGTCGGCGGCCATCGCCTTGGCACCAATGACGTGGCAGGTCAGGATCTTGACCAGCTTGTCCTTGTTTTCGGGCTTGAGCAGCGTGTCGACGGTGCCGGCCGGAAGTGCTGCAAAGGCCTCGTTGGTCGGCGCGAACACGGTGAAGGGACCGGCACTCTGCAGCGTGTCGACGAGACCACCGGCCTTGACGGCCGCGACCAGCGTCGTGTGATCCTTCGAATTGACGGCGTTCTCGACGATGTTCTTGGTGGCATACATGGCGGCGCCGCCGACCATCGGATTTTCGGCATAGGCCGCGGTGGCGAGCGCGGAGACGGCGACCGTTCCGGCAAGCAAAAGGGTGGCGAACTTACGCATTATTTCTATCTCCTCAGTTTATTTCTTCCCCTCTTTTGGGGCGCAAGGAGATACGGGGGATAAATGCCCGAGTTTCGCCCGTTCAGGAGAAAATTTTATTTTTTATAACGGCGAGCATGATTTTCAGGGCAGGAACCTTACAGCCTGCATGCTTCCAAGCTAACGTCACCACAGGCGATAGATTTAAAATCTTCTCGAAAAGTCGGCAGACAGAGGCGATCAGATGCTCTTCAGATCGCCCGCAGCGACCACAGGGCCGGTCGGCTGGCCGGTCGGCGAACCGCCGGCCGGTTCAAGGCTGACCGCAAGAACGGCGCCCTGCGCAAGTTTTTCCTGCACGGCCGGGGAGATGGTCATACGCGCGGTCTGACCGGCCGGGATGACGCCCATCGAGACCGGCGCGTTCTTGCCCTCGATCATCCACAGCTCGAAATCCTTGCCGGCGGCGCGCTCGCCGGAGACATGCGACAAGCCAACCTCGCGATGGGCGGCGTCATAGACGGCAAGGTATTTGACGTCGCTGCCGTCGGCAGCCAGCGAGGCGATGAGCCGCGGCTGCTCGACCGGCGGATTGAAGTACGGCACGGCGACATAGATCGCCAGCGCCGCGACAGCAGCGGCGGCAAGGCCGCGCCAGAAGGCAAGGCTCGACCACAGACCGGCGCGAGGCCCTGCAACGAACAGCCGGCGATCCAATGCCTCCTTGACCCTGATCGGGGGCTCTGTCTCCGGATAGGCGGCGGCCATCGGCGAAAGATGCGCCTCCCAGGCATCGACAAGGCGCGCGAAAGCGGCGTCCGCGTCGATGCGGCGTGACGCGATCTCGCGTTCGTCCGCGTCAAGCACGCCAAGAGCGTATTCGGCGGCGAACAGGTCGTCGCCCCCAGGTTCCGGTCCGCTATCCTCTGCCGGCGTCATCTTTCCAGACACTCTCTGAGCTTCAACAGGCTGCGCCGCAGCCAGGTCCGCATCGTGTTCAGCGGCACGCCATGGCGTGCGGCCAGTTCGGCATAGCTTTCGCCGTCCAGATAGGCGCCCCGGACGGCCGCCGCCCGGTCCTTTTCCAATTCATCGAGACAACGATAGATGCGCTCGGATTCACCGTCCGCAACAGCCGCAGCCTCCGGTCCCGGCGCCGGATCGGCCACGTCCAGCGCGGCATCGATGTAGGCGGCAGGCTCTCGCCGCGCCCTTATCCGGTCGATCGCATGATTGCGCGCAATGGCCACCAGCCAGGAAATCGGGCTTAGATCCGAGACGGCGAAACGATCCGCCTTCGTCCATATCTTGACGAAGACCTCTTGCAGCGCCTCTTCTGCCTCTCCCCGGTCCTTCAATACACGAAGGCAGACGCCAAAAAGTTTCGCGCTGGTCTGCCGGTAGAGCAGATCGAACGCAGCCCGGTCCTTCATCGAAGTCCGGACAATCAGATTGCTGATATCCTGCGGCGTCATCGGCTGTCAAATTAGGCGATTGCAATCTATTTGCAACGGCGGAAGCGTTCTGGGCAGCGAGAGCGTCGTGAACTTCGATTGCCAAGAAAAGAGCCGATTTTGTTTGAGCATCGGATTTTCTCAAAACCGGTTTCCACTTTTGGGTCCGATGCTCTAGCTTGCCAATATTTGGGGGAAGCAAGAATGTCCGTCGAACAGGCCTTGTGGGAACATGACGCAATCGGCCTGGCCGGCCTGGTGCGCAAGGGAGAAATCTCGCCGCAGGAGCTCATCGATGCGGCGATCGCGCGGGCCGAGGCCACTCGCCCGGACATCAATGCCATCGCCGAGCCGCTTTACGAGGCGGCGCGGACGCGGGCGAAAACCATCGACCGCAAGCTGCCACTGGCCGGTGTGCCCTTTGCCCTGAAGGATCTCGGCATCGCCATGAAAGGCGTGCCGACGCACGGCGGCAGCCGCATTCCGGCTTTCGTTGCCGATTTCGACTCGGTGATGACCGAACGCCATCTGGCCGCCGGCCTTGTCCCGATCGCCACCAGCACCTCGCCCGAACATGGGCTGAGGCTGATGACCGAATCCACCGCTTTCGGCATCACCCGCAATCCGTGGAATACGGCCCATACCAGCGGCGGCTCGTCCGGGGGTGCGGCGGCGCTGGTCGCGGCCGGCGTCGTGCCGGTGGCACATGCTTCGGATGGCGGTGGCTCGATCCGTGTTCCCGCCGCCTGCACCGGGCTGGTCGGGCTGAAAACCTCGCGCGGCCGTGTGCCGCTGTCGCCGCTCGTCACCGAAAGCTGGTACGGTCTGGTCGTCGACCACGCCGTTGCCCGCTCGGTCCGGGATTCGGCCTTGCTGCTCGACCTGACGCATGGACCCGATCCGCTGTCACCGTATGCGGCGCCGCCGCCGAGGGGAACTTTTGCCGCCGCGGCGGCGCGCGACCCCGGCAAGCTGAAACTGGCCGTCTATCGGAAATCGCCGCTCGGCCTGCCGATATCGGCCGAGACGCTGACGGCGCTGGACACGGCTGTGGCATTGGCGCGCGAAGGCGGCCACACGATCGAGGAGATCGATCTGTCCTATATCGGCCGCGACTTCATCGCCGACTTCGCCAGGACGGTGGCTGCGGCAGTCGCCGGCGCGATGCGCATTGAAGTCTTGCGCGTCGGCCGCTCCGTTTCGGGCGACGTCGAGCGCGCCACGCGTCTGATGAGCCGCTTCGGCGAGATCGTCTCGGCCGGCGAGATCTACGCCGGCCTGCAGCGGCTGCACGCCACGTCGCGCCGCCTGATCACCGAGACCGCGCCGTACGATGCCGTGCTGATGCCTGTTATCGCCCATCCGCCGCTCGCCTGCGGCGCCATGGACCCGAAGGGCGCCGATGCGTTCATAGAGGACGTGCTCGACAGGCTGCGGCTTGCCCGTCTGCTGAAATTCAAGCCGCTGTTCGGCCAGTTGATGGACAAGAGCCTATGGTTCACCCACTGGCCGGCGATCCAGAACGTCAGCGGCCAGCCGTCGATCGCGCTGCCTGTCCATGTCACCGATGCCGGCCTGCCGCTCGGCATCCAGGCCGCCGGCCGACCCGGCGACGAGGAGACCTTGTTGTCCTTCGCCGCGCAAATGGAAAAGATTTCGGGATGGCAGGAGCGGCGGGCGCCGCTGCAGTTGCCGGCATAAAAGCGGGCCGATTTCACCTGATGTGACAGCAAAGCCGTTTGCCCCCTGCTCCAATTCCCGCTAAGACGCCGCCGTTCATGCCAAGCTGGGAACCATGCCGATGACGGACCTCGCCGCCACCGCCGAAATGCAGGCCGCTCTGCTTTCGAGGGCGCTGCCCTATATGCAGCGCTACGAAAACAAGACGGTCGTGGTGAAATATGGGGGCCATGCCATGGGCGACATTGCACTCGGCAAGGCCTTCGCCCGCGACATCGCGCTGCTGAAACAATCCGGCGTCAACCCGATCGTCGTCCATGGCGGCGGGCCGCAGATCGGCGCCATGCTGAGCAAGATGGGCATCGAATCGAAGTTCGAGGGCGGCCTGCGCGTCACCGACCAGAAGACGGTCGAGATCGTCGAGATGGTGCTGGCCGGCTCGATCAACAAGGAGATCGTCGCGCTGATCAATGCCGAGGGCGAATGGGCGATCGGCCTGTGCGGCAAGGACGGCAATATGGTTTTCGCCGAAAAGGCGCGCAAGACCATGATCGACCCGGACTCCAATATCGAGCGCGTGCTCGATCTCGGCTTCGTCGGCGAGCCGATCGAGGTCGACCGCACGCTGCTCGACCTTCTGGCGCGGTCCGAAATGATCCCGGTGCTGGCGCCGGTGGCGCCGGGCCGCGACGGCCACACCTACAACATCAATGCCGACACCTTCGCCGGCGCGATTGCCGGTGCCTGCCAGGCGACACGCCTTCTGTTCCTCACCGACGTGCCCGGCGTGCTCGACAAGAACAAGAAGCTCATCGATGAGCTGACCGTGGCCGAGGCCAAGGCCTTGATCAAGGACGGCACGGTGTCGGGCGGCATGATCCCCAAGGTCGAGACCTGCATCGAGGCGATCGAGCGCGGCGTCGAGGGCGTCGTCATCCTCAACGGCAAGACGCCGCATTCCGTGCTGCTCGAACTGTTTACCGAACACGGCGCCGGCACGCTGATCGTGCCTTGAGCGCAGGCTGACAGCTTGCCGGGCATTGTTGGGCCCAGGCGCTCGGCGAAATCCCGATGGCGGGTTCGGCAGGCTTGCGGACCTGATGTACGAACGTCATCGATTGCTCTTCCTCGTCCTGCGGTGCACCCCAGAACGCGGCCAGCGTCGGCCCGTCCTCAAGACGGCGATCCCGCGCGAGAAAGCCCCAGACTTCACGGAACCAGACGCGGCGGCCGATTTTCGTATACCAGCGCATCGAATGCCGTTGCTCTGGATCCTTGTGGAACAGGATGCGCGCCAGGGCCTTGGGCCGGGACTGCACCGCCAGTTCGATCAGTTTGACGCTGAAGAACAGCATCCACGGCTTGAGCCGGGTCATCTGCAGCACCTGATGCTTGTAGTCCCACAGGCGGGCGTCCAACTGGACCACCTTGCGGTCTCTGCCGATCCGGAAGAACGGCGTCCAGCGGTGCGGCGTGACATAGAGCGCCTGGATCTGATCCGGGTCATAAGCGATGAGCTGGCGAAAACCGCGCCAGAGATCGCGAAAACGCTCGTCCTCGAAACCGGCCACCCAGGTCGCCATCGACAGGATGCCATTGAGGCGCAGCAGCCGGATCGCCTCGCGGTCGGATGAAGTGCTGCCGCCCTTGCGGATCAACGCAAGCGTCTGCTCGTCGGTGTTTTCCATGCCCAGCAGCCAACGGATGACCCCTGCCTTGCGGTAGAGATACAGGCTGTCGGCATCGCGAACGATGTCGTCGGCGCGGGTTGAGCCGACGATCAGCACCGGCACGTTCTGCGCAATCATCGCATCGAGAAAGGCGCGCCAGGCTTTTTTGGACGAGGTCGGGTTCTCGTCGGCAAGGTTGATCAGCTCGACGCCGTGCTCGCGGTGCAGCCAGGCGATCTCCTGCGCGAATTTCACGGGGTCGCGATGCCGCCATCGCGTCCAGAAGCCGCGCTGGCCGCAATAGTTGCACAGATGCGGGCAGCCTCGGGAAAACTGCATGACCACCGCGCGCTTGCCGCCCCAATAACTGTAACGACTGACATCGATCAGGTCCCAGCCGACGCGGTATTCATCAAGGTCGGCGATGGTGCCTGCCGGCTTGGTGGCAAAGGGACGGCGCAAATCGTCGCGAAAGGCGATGCCCGCCACGTTAGACAGCGGCCGGCGCCTGTCCAGCGCCTCGACCAGGGCTACGATGGTCGCCTCGCCTTCGCCGCGCACGATGAAGTCGAAGACATCCGTTTCGGCAAGGATGTCGCGCCAGTGATAGGTCGGGAACACACCGCCATAGATCACCATCGTCGCCGGGCCGCGGTGCTTGACCATTCGTGCAATCTCCAAGGCTGTCGGGTGCGCCGAGGTCGAACCGGAATGGCCGATCAGAATGCAATCGGGATGATCGCTCAACGCATCTTGCACAGCCGCGGCAAGCGGCATCGGTCCGAACTCGGCATCGACGAGCCGCACGTCATGGCCGGCGTCGATCAGGGGGCCGCCCAGTGCCAGCAGGCCGAGCGGCGGCAAATGGTCGTCGGGCACGCGGCTGCCGATTGCGGTATGCGGCGGATTGATCAGGACGATTTTCATGAAGGACCTTTTGCGATGGCGGTCCGGTCATCCTGGTCGGCGATCTGGGCCTGCAGCTGGCCCGGTTCAGCAGTTTCCGTGCTGCTTTTCCGCAGAAATGCAGACGGCGAGATATAGACTCATCGCCTGAGGTGCCCAAGCGGTACGTGGCCCGGCCCCTTGATGTTCTGCAGCACGAGCTGCGTGTGGACATCGCGCACGCCGTCGAGCCGCATCAGCCGGTGCATGACAAAGGCGTTGAGCTCATCGACCGACGGCACCATCACATGCAGCAGGAAATCGTAGTCGCCGGTCATCGTCCAGCAGGACGACACCTCGTCCATGCGCTGCACGGCGGCGATGAAGGTTTCGGGCGAACCGTCGCTGTGGGTTACCAAGCGCACCTGAATGAACACTTCGACCATCAGGCCGATGGCGCGGCGGCTGAGCACAGCGGCAAAGCCCTTGATGATGCCGGCGCTCTGAAGAGCCTCGAAGCGGCGCGCGCATGGCGTCGTCGAAAGGCCGATCTCCTGGGCCAGTTCGGACACCGGCTTGCGCCCATCACGCTGCAAGATATCGAGCATCTTGATCTCAAAATCGTCAAACTGAGGCACTTTCACTCTCCTGCAGCTTTTCTGTGGTGGCTTTTACCTCAAATCGCCTGTTCGGGCCATCATCAAAGCGGATTTGCCTCACCGGACCCGGCTAAACTTTTATAATGTTAGTCGTGATTTCCAGGGAGAACAGCCATGACGATGAGCGTTGCCGATTACGCCCGCGAATGCGCGGCACAAGGCCTTCGCGGCGACTATTCGGTCTGCCGTGCCGATTTCACCGTTGAGCAGAGCTACAACTACACTGCTGACGAGCAGGCGGTGTGGCGTACACTGTGCGACCGCCAGACGAAGCTGACTAAAAAGTTGGCACACCGGTCCTATCTCGACGGCGTCGCCACGCTGGGCCTGCTCGACAAGATTCCGGATTTCGGTGTCGTCAGCGAAAAGCTGCGCAAGCTTACCGGTTGGGAAATCGTCGCCGTGCCGGGCCTCATTCCCGCGCCAGCCTTCTTCGTCCACCTCGCCAACCGCCGCTTCCCGGTGACCAACTGGCTGCGGACGAAACAAGAGCTCGACTACATCGTCGAGCCGGATATGTTCCACGACTTCTTCGGCCATGTGCCGGCGCTGACGCAGCCGGTCTTTGCCGATTTCATGCAGATGTATGGCGAGAAGGCCGAGCATCTGATCGCGCTCGGCGGCGACGAGATGATCAGCCGCCTCTACTGGTACACTGTCGAATACGGGCTGATCCAGGAAGCAGGCCAACCGCTGAAGGCTTTCGGCGCCGGGCTGATGTCGTCCTTTGCGGAACTTCAATTCGCGATTGAAAGCAAGGACGCGCACCATGTCCCCTTCGATCTGGAAACGGTGATGCGCACCAGCTACGAGATCGACAAGTTCCAGCGCGCCTATTTCGTGTTGCCGTCCTTCGACGTTTTGCGCGATGCCTTCCAAAACGTCGCCGAAATGGCAGCGATCATCGGACGCCACAAGGGCAAGCCGCCGCTCGACCCGGCGAAACTTTAGATGCTGGGCAGGCTCGGACGCTCCAGCCGATCGGCGCCGGCGTTATTGGTGGCGCACTGTGGCCACGATCCCTCGGCAGGCCGGCTGAGCCGGCGTTCTACACGCCGATTACCTTGCCGAGGTGGTCGCCCAGCCGGCAGGCCACTGCCAATTCCGTGCCAAGACCTAGCTGCACACTTTGCTTAAACCGTGTAAGCGGCCCGGCTGCGCCCAAACAGCGTCAATGAGCGGGACCGCTCAGGCCGCTTCGGAAATGTCCCTGTCCAGGATGGCCAGATTGCGGCCGCGATGCTTGGCCTGGTAAAGGCGGTGGTCGGCGGCACGCATCAGATCCGATACGCCGGCATCCTCGCCGCAGGTGACACCGCCGATGCTGACGGTGAGGGGTATGACCCGCTCATCGACGGGACGGAAGCGGATCAGCTCGACTTCACCGCGAATGCGTTCGGCGACGCGTTTGGCTTCCTGTTCGGTGGCGCCGACCAGAAACGCACCGAATTCCTCGCCGCCGATGCGGCCGATCACGTCGCCGCTGCGCACGCCGCGCTCGATCGCGCTTGCAATCAGAAGCAGCGCCTCGTCGCCGGTCAGATGGCCGTAGCTGTCATTGATGATCTTGAAGTGGTCGGCATCGATGATCAGCAACGCACCGCGATCGGATTTACGCCGGGAGGCCTCGAGCGCCGCAAAGAAGCTCTCGCGGTTGAGCATGCCGGTCATGTCGTCGCGGCTCGCCTTTTCCGACAGGCGCCGATGCGCTGCGGCGAGCTGTGCATGAGCGCGGGCGAGGTCGCGATGGGCGCTTTTCAACCTCTCACCCTGCCAGAAGGTGTAGGCGCTAGCGATCCAGGCAAGCGCGAGCGGGCAGACCGTTGATGTTAGCCAGATCGTGCGGTTGAACGGGAAGCCGATTGCCGGGACGATGATCAGCGTCAACAAAAGCGAGGCCGCGACGGAGGCGAAAGCGACGGCGGCAGACTTCAGAAATATGCGGCTCATCGCTGGTTCCCCCTGAACCGACTCTGTGCCAGCAAGCCCTGAATGCCACCTTTCGGCGATGCTTAAAATTTGAATCATGGCGCCATTTTCGCCACTCGCAACGCGCATAAGTTGTGGATAAAGCCTCTGCCAAAAGCACTGTTTCGTGCCATAAGGATTGCATGACCACGCTCCCGGATCCCGCCCGTTTTGCCCATGTCTCCGACTGGGTGTTCGACCTCGACAACACACTCTATCCGCACCATTCGAACCTGTTCTCGCAGATCGACGTGAAGATGACCGCCTATGTCGGAGAACTGCTGACGCTGCCACGCGACGATGCCCGCAAGCTGCAGAAGGAACTCTACCGGGAATACGGCACGACGCTGAACGGTCTGATGGCGCGCCACGGCATCGATCCCGACGATTTTCTCGAGAAGGTCCATGATATCGACTATTCCTGGCTGGTTCCCGATCCCGTTCTCGGCACCGCCATCCGCCAGCTTCCCGGCCGCAAGTTCATCTTCACCAATGGCGACCGCAGGCATGCCGAACGCACCGCGCGCCAACTCGGCATCCTTGACCATTTCGACGACATCTTCGATATCGTCGCTGCCGGGCTGAACCCCAAGCCGGCGCGCCGCACCTACGAGAAGTTTGCGGAACTCCACGCCGTCACCGGCCACAATGCGGTGATGTTCGAGGATCTGGCCCGCAACCTGTCCGTGCCGAAATCGCTGGGCATGACCACGGTGCTGGTCGTGCCGCGCAACTTCGAGCCGACCTTCTCGGAGATCTGGGAACGTGACCCGGCCAACGAGGACGATGTGGATTTCGTCACCGACGACCTTGCCGAATTCCTCACCGCGATCGTCGACGTCACCGCTTGAGGCAGTTGCTTCGTGCAGCCGGATCGATACAGCCCACGGCTAAAGCTTGTAGAAGCGGCTGATGATCCCCCAGGCCTCGTCGGCGGTGTCGACGAAATCGATGATGTCCTGGTCGCCGGGGGTGATCGTGCCTTGCTCGGCGAGGAAATCGAGGTCGATCGCCCGTTTCCAGAACGCCTTGCCGAACAGGATCACCGGCACGCGCTCCATGCGGCCGGTCTGGATCAGGGTCAGCGTCTCGAAGAATTCGTCCATCGTGCCGAAGCCGCCCGGAAACACCGCGACAGCCTTGGCGCGCATGACAAAGTGCATCTTGCGGACAGCGAAATAGTGGAAGTTGAAACATAGCTCCGGCGTCACATAGGCATTCGGCGCCTGCTCGTGCGGCAACACGATGTTGAGGCCGATCGACGGTGCGCCGACATCGTCGGCGCCGCGATTGCCGGCTTCCATGACCCCGGGTCCGCCGCCTGTCACCACGACGAATTCGCGATAATAAGAGGTGGCCGACTGCTGCGAGCAGAGGCGGGCGAATTTTCGCGCTTCCTCGTAATATTTACTGTTTTTCTCGAGGTTCTTCTTCTGCGTCTCGTTTTTGGCTGCCCAGGCTTCACCGTCCGGCTCGGGGATGCGCGCCCCGCCGAACAGGATGACGGTCGAGCGGATGCCGCGTTCGGCCAGGATCATCTCCGGCTTCAACAGTTCGAGCTGCAGTCTGACCGCGCGCAATTCGCGCCGCGTCATGAAGTCGGGATCGTTCCAGGCCAGCCGGTAGGTCTCGGCACGCGTCTGCGGCGTGTCCGGCACGCTTTTCGACCGCTCCAGATCCTCGTCCGAATGCGGCAGCGGCGTCCACCCCGCCTTTTCCATAGGAGTCATATTACCTACCCGTCCAATTATTCACTTGCCCAATTATTCACTGGCGCCGTCCCGTGACGCAGCCGCGATTGACCCTCACCAAGCCTTCACATAGGGTCCGGCGACTTTCAAAACAGGTTAAGGTGCGGCCCCTTAACAGCTTGGTAATGGAGCGAATTCATGTCGAAGCCCGAACTGGCGAGTCTCGAAAACACAGTCGAAGAAGCCTTCGAGGAACGCGAGACGATTTCGACGGCAACCCGCGGCGCGACGCGCGACGCCATCCAGTCGGCGCTCGACCTGCTCGATCGGGGTATCGCCCGCGTTGCCGAGCGGCAGGCCGACGGCAAATGGCATGTCAACCAGTGGCTGAAGAAAGCGGTGCTGCTGTCGTTCCGGCTCAACCCGATGGAGATCATCAAGGGTGGTCCCGGCCAGGCTGTGTGGTGGGACAAGGTGCCGTCGAAATTCGACGGCTGGAGCGCCATCGATTTCGAGAAGGCAGGTTTCCGCGCCGTGCCGTCGTCGATCGTGCGGCGCTCCGCCTATGTCGCGCCAGGTGCCGTGCTGATGCCGTCCTTCGTCAATGTCGGCGCCTACGTCGACAGCGGCACCATGGTCGACACATGGGCCTCGGTCGGCTCCTGCGCCCAGATCGGCAAGAATGTGCATCTGTCGGGCGGCGTCGGCATCGGCGGCGTGCTGGAGCCGATGCAGGCCGGCCCCACCATCATCGAGGATAATTGCTTCATCGGCGCACGCTCCGAGGTGGTCGAAGGCTGCATCGTGCGCGAGGGCTCGGTGCTCGGCATGGGCGTCTTCATCGGTCAGTCGACCAAGATCGTCGACCGCGCCACCGGTGAGGTCTTCTACGGCGAAGTGCCGGCCAATTCCGTCGTCGTCGCCGGCTCGATGCCCGGCAAGCCGTTGCCCAATGGCGAGCCCGGTCCGAGCCTCTACTGCGCCGTCATCGTCAAGCGCGTCGATGCCAGGACCCGCTCCAAAACCTCGATCAACGAACTGCTTCGCGATTGATCGTTCGCAAAAAACGGACGCACCCGCTTGCTCGACAAACCTCGATTTCTATGGCTTTTCTTCAGCCTTTCCGGGCGAGTGAACCCCAGTGCCTACGTTTTGGCCGGTCTTTTGCCGCTCCTGGTTCAGCTTTTCCTGCTCTACCAGTTCTCGCGAACGCCGCTAGGCACTGCCGCAAGTCAGTACTGGGCGCTCGCCTGGTGGATCGCCGTGGTTGTCTCGACATGGTCGACCTTTGCGCTAACGGCGAAGCGGTTCCATGATTTCGGCAAGCCTACCTACTACGCATTGATCTCTCTCATCGTCGGCGCCATTCTCCTTATTATTTTGGCCTTCTTCAAAAGCGATCCCGGACCCAATCGCTACGGCAAACGCACCAATGCGCCGGCCGAATCCTGAGCGCCGGTCGGGTATCTAGCCATGCGCTACCGCACGCTTGATTCGAAACTGATCATCGAAACTGCCGAGCGACTGGAAAAACGCGTCTCCGAGCGTTTTCCCGATGCAGGCTTGCGTGGCGTCGCCATCGAACTCGTGTCGCTGTCGCGTGATCTGGCCAAGGCGGCGAAGGCGCTGGAAGCGCCGATCTGGTGGCTGCGCGGCGTCGTCATCGCCGCCATTGCCGCCGGCGCGCTGATGTTCCTGTTCGTCGGCACCATCCTGCCGCTCGGCCGTATCTCGGGAACCAACGATGCCGTCCAGTCGGTGCAAGGCATCGAATCCCTGATCAACATGATCATCCTCGCGGTGCTCGGCTTCCTGGCCCTGATCCGAACCGAGGAGCGCATCAAGCGCAAGCAGGTGTTTCGCAAGCTTCACGGCTTGCGATCGCTGATCCATGTCATCGACATGCATCAGCTGACCAAAGATCCGGCAGCGCTTTCAACCGATTTCAAGCCGACATCGCATTCACCGGCACGCATAACCGACCGTGCCGATCTCGCCCGCTACCTCGACTATTGCTCCGAAATGCTGTCGATCACCGGCAAGATCGCCGCGCTGTTCGCCCAGTCGGTCAACGACAATGTGGTCGTCGATGGTGTCAACGACATCGAAACCCTGAGCTCCAACCTGTCGCGGAAGATCTGGCAAAAGATCACCCTGATCGACGGTTCGTTGCGGTCGGCTCGTCCAGGTACCTAAGCTAATCTTAATCACCTTGGTCCAGCATGCCCGTGGAGACTGTGTCGCCCGGCACGGAGCGCTCGACTGGCACACGACGAACCCTTGGCCAACCCGAAAACGCGCGGAAAGCGAAGTGCCGGCGCGCGGCTGTTCGCCTGGTTTTCTTCGCCGATGAGAGCGGAACCGGAAGCTGTCCGTGCGCGGCTTCTCGATACCGCCTTCGACCGCAAATTCGCTGTCCTGTTCGGCACCATCAGCGTCCTGGTGCTGGCAGTCAGCGCCGCGGTCGTCACCGGCGACCGGTGGCCTTACGCCTGGATCGCGGCCGACCTCATCCTGTTTGCCGTCCGCTTCCTGCTGATGCGGGAATGTGAGCGGGCCCGCAAGCGTGGGGGAACGGGGCCGCTGGCAGGCCTCATGGCCGCCGGGGGCCCGTGGTCGGTGATTTTCGGCCTCGGCTGCTATGGCTGCGTCGTCAGCGGGCATATGGCGCTCGCCGTTTTGGCTGCCCTGAATGTCGCAGGCGTCGTCGGCGTGGTGTCGTCGCGCAACGCAGCGACTCCGCGCTACGCCATATTCGTTATGCTGGCCGTAGGCCTGCCTTTCCTGGTTGGCGCGCTGTTTTCTCCAGCGCCCGGAATGTCTATCGTCGGATTTCAAGTGCCGTTCTATGTGGCCGGCGTCATCATCGTGTTGCTTCAAAATCATGCGATTAACGCCCGCATGATCCGCGCCGAACTGGACAATCGCGATCTGGCGATCAAGGACGCCCTGACCGGCCTGCCGAACCGCATCTTCCTCCAGGAGAAACTGCGCGGCATGTGCAGCGAGCTTGCGGCGCCGGCCGCAAACGGCGGCAGGCCGTTTGCCGTGCTCAGCATGGATCTCGACGGCTTCAAACACGTCAATGACCGCTTCGGCCACGCGGTCGGCGACATGCTGCTGCGCAAGGTGGCCGAACGATTGAAACGCGCTTTCCGAGCGGGGGATGTGGTCTTTCGCATCGGCGGTGACGAATTCGTCATCCTGCTGCCCGACACATCCGAGATTGAAGCCACCTACCTGGCAAAGCGGGCCATTGAGAAGATTTCGGTGCCTTTCGACCTTGGCGTGGGCACCGCAATACCCATCGGGTTGAGCATTGGAAGCGCCTTTGCGCCTGCCGACGGCGGCGAGCCGGAACTCCTCCTCACCTGTTCCGATCACGCGCTCTACGAAGCCAAGCGCACCGGCAAGGGCCGTTACTGGGCGCATGTGCGGGCCGCGAACTGACGATCCTAGTGAGCATTGGGCCTTTTGTCGCCTCCGTCCATCCAATATCCAGCCTAAAAGCGCGTTGGGTCTGAAGCGATTCGTGCGACGCGCTTTAAGCCCGAGCGCATGCTTTTGGGCGACATGCGTTAGGCCTTCGACTATACGCCATGAGAACCATAATGTCGGCGGGATGGCTGGCCCTTATGTCTGGCCGTGACAGGCCTTGCGCTTTCGACTATCGCTTTTGCCCATGACGTTGCCGACCGATCCTGCTGGAAATCTCGCCGCCCTCATCCGCTGCCCCTCGGTGACGCCCATTGAGGGCGGGGCACTGAGCACACTGGAAACAATGTTGAAACCACTCGGCTTTTCCGTCGAGCGGCCGGTATTTTCCGAGGACGGCACACCCGATATCGAAAATCTCTATGCGCGGCGGTCCGGCAACGGTCCGCACCTGATGTTCGCCGGGCATACCGACGTGGTGCCGGTCGGCGACGAGGCCTCATGGACGCATCTGCCTTTCGCCGCCGAGATCGCCAAAGGCGAGATGTTCGGCCGCGGTGCCGTCGACATGAAGGGCGGCATCGCCTGCTTTATCGCCGCGGTGGCGCGCCATCTCGGTTCGAAAGGCGGTCTGAAAGGCTCGGTCTCGCTGCTGATCACCGGCGACGAAGAAGGGCCGGCCATCAACGGCACGACAAAGCTACTCGAATGGGCGGCCGCCAAGGGCGAGAAATGGGATGCGTCGATCGTCGGCGAGCCGACCAATCCCAAGGCGCTGGGCGACATGATCAAGATCGGCCGGCGCGGCTCTTTGTCCGGCAGCATCATCGTCAGCGGCCGCCAGGGCCACGCCGCCTATCCGCAGCTTGCCGACAACCCGGTGCGCGGGCTGATGACGCTGGTCGACGCCTTGCTGCATCCGGTCTTCGACAAAGGCACCAAGGACTTCCAGCCGACCAATCTGGAGGTGACCTCGATCGATGTCGGCAATCCAGCCACCAATGTCATTCCGGCAAAGGCGACCGCCACCTTCAACATCCGCTTCAACGACACATGGACCGCCGACACCATCCAGGCGGAAATCCACAACCGTCTCGACAAGGCGGCGAAGCGCAAGAAATACCGGGCCGGCAAGACGACCCCAGTCGATTACGAACTCGTCTGGCGCGACCGGCCGAGTCACGTCTTCCTCACCCGAGACGACCGGCTGATCGAAGCGCTCAGCGGTTCGGTCAAGGCGGTGATCGGCAGGAAGCCGGCGCTTTCCACCTCCGGCGGCACCTCCGACGCGCGCTTCATCAAGGACTATTGTCCGGTGGTCGAGTTCGGGCTGGTCGGCAAGACCATGCACATGGTCGATGAACGCGTCGCGCTTGCCGACCTCGAGACGCTGACGCAGATCTATCAGCGTTTCATCGAAGACTGGTTCGAGCGAGGCATACCGTAATCATGCTTTCGTCGGATGAAACCTATGCTTCGCTGACCGGCGCCTGGCGACTGATGCTCGGCAAGGCCGACGGGCTGCGCCAGCTCGACCTTTCGGCCGACGGTTTCTGGAATTCCTTCTTCGCCATCATCGTCGCGGCACCGGCGCTGATCGTCGGCTGGGTCGGCCTTGCCAACGAGATCGGCGATCCGAATGCATTCGCGGGGCGCTTCAGCATGCTGATCCGTCTGGCGACGGTCGACATCGGCGCCTGGGTGTTGCCGCTCGTTGGCCTTGCCCTGGTCGCGCCGCGCGCCGGCATTGGCGGACGCTTTGTCCACTATGTCGTCGCCAGCAACTGGGCGTCGGCGATCATCGCCTGGCTGATGCTGCCAGCGGCGTTGATCAGGCTTTTCCTGCCGTCCACCAACGAGTTCGCCGTACTGGCGTCGCTGCTTTTGTTTGCGTTGTCGATGATCCTGACCTGGCGGATGACAAACGTCGCCATCGGCAGGGGCGCGGCTGTCGGCACCGCCGTCTTCGCCGGCATGTTCGTGGCGTCGCTGGTCATTCTGTTCGGCCTGCAGGCGCTGCTCGGCATCGGTGCGCCGAATTAGTCGACTTTCGGATAATCTACCCCAACGAGAAAAAGGCCGTCGGGCGGCGCCACCTGGCCACAGGCTGCACGGTCGCGCGCGCCGAGCGCCGCCTTCAGGTCGGCAATTGTCCAGCCGCCTTCGCCGACGCGCTTCAGCGAACCGACCATCGAGCGCACCTGATTGTGCAGGAACGAGCGCGCCGAGGCTCGCACTTCGATCACGTCCCCCAGCCGACTGACATCCAGCCGATCGAGCGTCCGCACCGGGTTGTCGGCCTGACATTGGGTCGAGCGGAACGTGGTGAAATCATGCCGCCCCAGCAGCACCTTTGCCGCCTCGTGCATGGCCTCGGCGTCGAGCCGCTTCGGCACCCACCAGATCTTGCCCTTGTCGAGTGCCGCCGGCGCGCGCCGGTTGACGATGCGGTAGAGATAGTGGCGGCCGATCGCCGAGAAACGCGCATCGAAGCTATCAGGCACGACGGCCGCCTTGAGGATGGCGATGCGCGCCTTGGCCGTTTGCAGGTGGGCATTGACTGCATCGCGCACCTTGTCATCAGGCCATGCCTTGACGAGATCGACATGCGCCACCTGACCGGTCGCATGGACGCCGGCATCGGTGCGGCCGGCGCCGCGCAGCGAGACCCGTTCGCCGCAGAATTTCTCGATCGCCTGTTCGATCGCCTGCTGCACCGAAGGTTGGTCTGCCTGGCGCTGCCAGCCGGCATAGAGGCTGCCGTCATATTCGATGTCGAGGCGAAAACGCGGCATTCCTAGCAGGATGAGGTTAGGCGGCGAGCGCGGAGCTAAAAGCCGAAGCATAGACCAGCTTGCCGGTCTCAGGCGCCTCGCCCCAGGCCAGCGCCTGCAGGGCTTCGCCCTGATACTCGCTTTCGAACCTTTCGGCGCGCGCATGACTGTAGCCGAAGCGGCCATAATAAGCGGGATCGCCAAGCACAACCGCCAGCACCTCGCCGGCGTCCTTCAGCCGGATATGCGCCTCGCGGACCAGCGCACCGCCGATGCCAGTGCCATGGAATGACGGCTCGACCGCCAGAGGCGCCAGCGCCACCGCCGGAAAGCTCTTGCCGCCGTTCTGCACGAAAAGCCTCGAAAACAGGATATGGCCGACCACCTGTCCATCTTCTTCCGCCACCAGTTCGACGATGGCATCGCCGCCGCTGACCAGCGCGTCGACCAGTCCGGCCTCCGCCTGCTGGCCGAAGGCGTGTTCCTCGACGAGGCGGATCGCCTCGCGGTCCCGCGGCGTTGCCGCGCGTATCGACATCATGCTCATGAGAATTTCATTCCTTCTTCGAGCTTGGCCCCGCGCAGAAATTCCTGCGCGGCAATGGGCCTTCCGCCCGCACGTTGAACTTCGACCGGCCTGATCGCGCCTGACCCGCAGGCGACCGTCAGCTGGTCGTCGAGAATTCCTCCCGGCTCGCCGGCGCCATCCGAAAGCGTCGAGCGAAGCAGTTTCAGCCGCTCCAAGCGGCCGCCAATTTCGGTCTCGCACCATGCGCCGGGAAAGGGCGACAGGCCGCGAATATGATCGTGGACTTCGCCAGCAGGCCGCGTCCAGTCCACGCGCGTCTCCGCTTTATCGATCTTTTTGGCGTAGGTCACCCCCTCCGTCGCCTGTGCGGTGAATGTCAGGGCATCCCGTTCCATTCGTGCCAGCGCTTTCGCCATCAGCGCGGCACTAATGTGCATCAACCGATCGTGCAGTTCGCCGGCCGTCATGTAGGGGCCGATGGCGCATTTTTCGACCATCGCCACCGGGCCGGTGTCCAGGCCCTCCTCCATCCGCATCACCATCATGCCTGTCTCGGTATCGCCAGCCATGATGGCGCGCTGGATAGGGGCGGCGCCGCGCCAGCGTGGCAACAGCGACGCGTGACCATTGAGGCAGCCGAGCCGCGGCGCCTCGAGAATTGGTTTAGGCAACAGCAATCCATAGGCGACGACCACGGCGACATCGGCCCGCAGGGCGCGGAACGCCTGCTGCTCGGCCTCGCTTTTCAGCGACGCTGGCGTTCGCACCTCGACGCCCAGCCGCTCCGCCTCGCGCAGCACCGGCGACGGCGTCAGTTCCAGGCCGCGGCGACCGGCGGCGCGCGGTGGCTGGGTATAGACGGCTTCTATCTCATGCCCGGCTTCGGCGATCGCCCGCAGCGTCGGCACGGAGAATTCGGGCGTACCCATGAAGATGACGCGCAGGGGCATTTTTGAGCCCTATCCCACCAACTTACCCGGCGCCTTGCTGCCCGGCGTCTTCTCCCTCGCAAGCTTCTTGAATTTCTTCACCACCATGTCGCGCTTCAGTTTCGAGATGTGATCGATGAACAGAACGCCGTTGAGATGGTCGATTTCGTGCTGCAGGCAAGTCGCCATCAACCCTTCGGCCTCGATCTCCTGTAGCTTGCCGTCGCGATCGAGATATTTCACCCGCACAGCGGCGGGGCGCTCGACCTCGGCATAGTAATCCGGGATCGACAGGCAACCCTCCTCGTAGACCGAGCGCTGATCGGCGCTCTCGAGGATCTCGGGATTGATGAAGACATGCGGCGCCGGCGGCTCGTCTTCCTTGGCGAGGTCGATCACCAGCATGCGCAGCGGCTCGCCGACCTGGATCGCCGCCAGACCGATGCCCGGCGCATCATACATCGTGTCCAGCATGTCGTCGGCCAGTTTGCGCAAAGCGGCGTCGACGCGCTCGACCGGTTTCGAGACCTGGCGCAGGACGGGATCGGGAAGGATGATGAGCGGCTTGATCGACATGGCGTCTCACCTAAGACCTCGCACGAAAAGCGTCAACCGGGGCATTTGCAGCGCCGTTCACGTTTTGATCTGTGCCGTCAGGCCGAATCATCTATGCTGCCCCGTATGAATGACCTGACCTCCATCCTGTCCGAACCAATCGCCCGGCTCGGCGCCACCACGATCACGCTCGGCTACGCACTGGCATTCGGCGCGATCCTGTTTCTGGGCCTGTTCGTGGCGCTCGTCGTCGCGCTCTGGCGCTCGGCCAAGGCGCGTGCGGTGGCTGCCGCCGAAGCCGCCGACCACGCCCGTGACGCGGAGGCGCGGATGGCCGGCATTTTGCAAAGCCAGGCCGAGATGCAGGGCCGCATGGGCGCCATCGCCGAAGTGTTCGGGGCGCGGCAGGCCGAACTCACACAATCGATCGGTCAACGCCTCGACGCGATGACCGGCCGTCTTGGCCAGACCATGACCGAGCAGACGAAATCGACGCATGAGAGCCTCGCCAGACTGCAGGAGCGGCTGGCGGTCATCGATACGGCGCAGGGCAACATCCAGTCGCTCGCCGGCCAGGTCGTTCAGCTTCAGGCGATCCTCTCCAACAAGCAGACGCGCGGCGCCTTCGGCCAGTCTCGCATGGAGGCTATCGTCGCCGACGGCCTGCCGCACGGTGCCTACGAATTCCAGGCGACCTTGTCGAACGGCAGCCGGCCCGACTGCCTGGTGAAGATGCCGAATGGCGCGCCCGCACTTGCCATCGACGCCAAGTTTCCGCTGGAAGCCTGGAACGCCATCCGTGCCGCCGAAGGCGTCGATTTGCAGAAGGTCGCAGCCCAAGCGTTTCGGCGCGACATCGAGGTGCACGTCCGCGATATTTCAGAAAAATACCTGATCCAGGGCGAGACGCAGGACACCGCCTTCATGTTCGTGCCGTCGGAATCGGTGTTCGCGGAGATCCACGAGAATTTCGAGGGGATTGTCCACAAGGCGCACCGTGCCCGAATCGTCATCATCTCGCCGTCATTGCTGATGCTGTCGATCCAGGTCATCCAGGCGATCCTCAAGGACGCCCGCATGCGCGAGCAGGCGCATCTGATCCAGGGCGAAGTCATCCGGCTGATGGAGGATGTCTCGCGCCTCGACGAGCGGGTGCGCAAGCTGCAGAGCCATTTCGGCCAGTCGGCCAAGGATATCGACGATATCCTCGTCTCGACGTCGAAGGTGACCAAGCGCGGCCAGAAGATCGAGGCGCTGGAGTTCGGCGCGCAGCCGACGGAGGGCGACGCCGGATCGGGGGCCAGCGCGAAGGCCGAAGCGGGTGCGCGCGTCGCCGACTCCAAGACCGGTCAGCTGAGACTAAGGGTCGTCGAAGGCGACGACTGAGAGGCTATTGCTCCTCGACGGTCGTCATGCCTTCGAACTCCGGCAGCCAGTGCAGCGCCGAGCGGTGCCATATCTGTTTTCTCGGGATCAGTTGTTCGCGCTGCCGCGCCGTGCCGACTCTGATGCCGTAGACTTTCGGCCCGTCGCCGACCGACGTGGCATAGAGGTGCGAACCGCACTCGCCGCAAAAGGCCTGGGCGCGCCTGGCGCCGCTCGATGCGATCTTGATGTAGATCTTCGGCGTGCCCTTGGTGATCCGGTAGTGGTCCTCCGGCGCCGGCACGGTCACGCGGAAGGCCGTGCCGGTCAGCTGCTGACAATCGATGCAGTGGCAAATACTGGTCTTTTCCGGATCGACCTCCGCTTCGTAGGTGATAGCGCCGCAATGGCACCCGCCGTCGATTTTCATCTTCGCTCCTCCCTTCGGCTGCGCCTCGACGCGTTCGAGCTTAACGGCGCAGCCGCCGCAGTTCCACAGGCATTCACAACGCGCGAAGCATCCGGCGGTTCAAGACTGCTGCGCCGACGCCTGTTCGATGACCTCTTCCGTCCAGACCTTGAAGCCGGCCAGCGTGCCCGGCCCGAAAATATGGGTCAGCGGCACATCGGCTGCGTCGCGGCCGGAGGCGATCAGGATACGGCCGATGCGCGGCGCATTGTTGCGCGGATCGAAGGCATGCCAGCGGCCGCCGAGATAGACCTCCATCCAGGCGGCGAAATCCATGTCCGACCACGGTTTCGGCAGGCCGATGTCGCTGATGTAGCCGGTGCAGTAGCGCGTCGGGATGTTCAAGGCGCGACAGAAGGCGACGGCGAGATGGGCGAAGTCGCGACAGACGCCGCTTTGCTCACGATAGGCCTCTGCCGCGGTGCGCGTCGGCCGCGCATTGCCGTAATTGAAGATAATGTGGTTGTGGACGAAATCGCAGACCGCCTGCACGCGTGGAATGCCGAGCGGTGTGTGGCCGAACAGCCGCCACGCCTCGCTCGCCAGCACGTCGCTCTCGCAATAGCGGCTGGGCAGCAGGAACAGCAATGTCTCCGACGGCAGGTCGCGCACCTCGTGCTGCCACGCCACCAGATCGCCGATCTCGAAGGTTCCGGGATCGCGGATCACCGCGTCCGTGCCGAAGGTAAAGCGCCCGGGCGGGGCAACAAGACGGTTGCACCAATTGCCGAAACTGTCGCGGTAGCTCTCGATCGGTACCGGCGGGTTCGAGGTCAGGAAATCCGGCCGATCGAGATCCGACGCGCGGGAATAGTGGACGTTGAGCATCGCGATCAACGGCGTTTCCTGCGGAAAATCGAAGCTCATCTCGCAGCCGATATGGATTCGCATTGTCGTCCTGACCGGCCTGCCGGATCATCACCCGGCGAAGGCACGGGCTGTGCTGCAGTGCAAAAAAGGATCATCGCACGGACCAGCGCGGTTTACGAGCGAATTAGAAACGGTTGACGGCCGCCGGCTGACGCAGGCGCGCCAGATTATGCCTCTTGCGGTCGGACGTTTCTCTTGGTTCATTTCGCTTGCCACAATCGGAGGAACGAATCATGGCTAAAGGTGCGATGAAGGCGGGCAAAGAAGCCCGCAAGCCGAAGAAGGACGCAAAGAAACCCGCCGCTGCCCCGACCCTGAAAGCGCCGCCCGTCAAGGCGACCAAACTCAAGGACAAGTAAGCCTCGGCGTTTCGGCGCAAGGTCATGACCGACGGCATTTCAGGACCAATCGACATCCAGCGATTGGTCCTGAAATGCCGTCGGCGCTGCTGTTGATTGGGCACCCGAAATTTCCATATCAATGCAGCGAAGGCGACTTCGCGATCAATGCAGCGAAGACGACTTCGCGCTTTCCGAAAAGACCGGGACGACCCGCAATCCAATGGAGCGTTCCGATGTCGTGGATTGTTCTCTTGTTCGCTGGCCTGTTCGAGATCGGCTGGGCGATCGGCCTCTAATACACTGATGGTTTTTCGAAGCCGCTGCCGACTGTCCTGACGGTTGTCTCGATGGTCGTCAGTCTTGCCTTGCTCGGACTGGCACTGAAGATGCTGCCGGTCGGCACGGCCTATGCTGTGTGGACCGGCATCGGCACCGTCGGCACGGCGCTGCTTGGCATCTGGCTGCTCGGCGAGCCTGCGACCGCGATCAGGCTGGCCTGCATCGCACTCATCGTCTGCGGCATCATGGGATTGAAACTCGCGGCCTAGTTTTGCAGCAAGGCCGCAGCACAAACGCCTTCAGGGCCGCTGCAAGGCGGCCCTGAATTTGATTGGTGAAATCGGGCTGTAGGAGCGCTAGCGAGCGGAAAAGCCCGGAGGCGTCCTGCCGGTGCGCTGCTTGCGCGCCGCATAGCGCGCGTCGCGCTTGGCCTTGCGCTCGGCCTCGTCGGCAAGCAAACGAGCGATGCGCTCGTTCTCTTCGGCTTCCCGGATCTTCGCTTCCGCCTGCGCCGCTTCTTCCGCAGCAATACGCGCTGCTTCGGCAGCAGCTTCGCGCTCGGCCTTTTCGGCAGCTTCGCGCGCCAGCTTTTCCTGCTTCAGCCTGGCCTTTTCGGCCTCGCGTATCGCACGGGCTTCGAGGATTGCCTTGCGTTCGGCCTGTCGTGCCAGCACCGCTGGATCGTCCGCTGCCGGCTTTGCCTTGAAGCGCTCGAGAAGCGCCTTCTTTGCCTCGTTTGCGGCATTGCGCCGCTCGAAAACGTCTTTTTCCCTATAGATAGCCAAGTCCACTTCCCTGGAGTCAATTTGCGAGGCTTACATACGCGTGAAAACCCAGAGTTCAAGCGCCAAAACGGTATGCCAGCCATGAAATTCTGAGCTGTTGCAGCCGGGAGACGCCTTTTCGGCTGAATTCGGCTGAAACGGACATGCACTGTTCACCATCCGGCCCTCTGGCGGCGCGGCGGACTGGTCGCTACCTGTAGCGCGAAAAACAAAACGCCAGGATGACAGATGATGGAACTCGGTCTCTACACCTTCGCCGACGTCAGTCCGGAACCGGGCCCAGGTGCCATCGGTGCGCATGAGCGGCTGCGCAACCTGATCGAGGAGATCGAGTTGGCCGACCAGGTCGGCCTCGACGTGTTTGGGCTGGGCGAGCATCACCGTCCCGATTATGCGGCTTCAGCGCCGGTCGTGGCACTGGCCGCAGCGGCCGAACGCACCAGGCGTATAAAGCTGACCAGCGCGGTCACCGTGCTTTCCTCCGACGATCCGGTTCGTGTCTTCCAGCAGTTCGCGACGCTCGACCTTCTGTCAAGCGGCCGGGCCGAGATCATGGCCGGGCGCGGCTCGTTCATCGAATCCTTTCCGCTGTTCGGCTACAATCTCGAAGATTATGATGAGCTCTTTGCCGAAAAGCTCGACCTGCTGCTTGCGATACGCGACAGCGTCAAGGTGACCTCGTCGGGCAGGCTGCGCGCTCCGATCAACGATCGCGGCGTCTACCCCCGCCCGTTCCAGGACAGATTGCCGATCTGGATCGCGATTGGCGGCACGCCGCAGTCCGCCGCGCGGGCCGGCGCACTCGGCCTGCCGCTGGCGCTGGCTATCATCGGCGGCGAGCCGGCGCGGTTCGCGCCGCTGTTCGACATCTACAGGGAGGCGGCCAAACGGGCCGGCAACGATCCGGCTGATCTCGCCACCAGCCTCAATGTCCACGGGTTCATCGCCGAGACCACCGACCAGGCGGCTGACGATTTTTATGGGCCGCAGGCCGAGGTGATGAACCGCATCGGCCGCGAGCGCGGCTGGGGTCCGACGTCGAGAGCACATTTCGACCAGTCGCGCGGCCCGAGCGGCGCGCTGTTCGTCGGCAATCCAGAACAGGTGGCCGAAAAGATCGTTGCCCAGCACAAGATATTCGGCAACGACCGCTTCCTGCTGCAAATGGCAATCGGCACCATGGCGCACGCCACGGTCATGAAGGCGATCGAACTCTACGGCACCAAGGTGGCGCCGATCGTGCGCAAGGAAACGGCGAAGGCCATTCCCGCCGTGGCTGCGCCAGCCGCCTGATTCGCCGGCAAGATCGTAGGGCTAAGGTCATCGTCAGCGCCGGCTAACGCATCGGCCCGCAATCGGAATCGATTTTCGGAAAGCACGAGGCGTAGATTCAAAAGTGTTAGAGCGTACTTTGTGCGTCCAAGCGGACGCACGTCGCTCTAACGGAACCTTGAAGCCGCAAAGACGTTTCCGCCAACAGCGTACACCAATCGCAGTGTGCCGCCGAGGGTCAGAATGAAAGCCGAACCCGCCGCTTCGGGCGCCGCAGAGAGCCCGGATCCGCGCGTCGAGGCGCGTGCGGACATGCACCTGATTCGTTCGCTGCTCGTCGGCATCTTCATCCTTATGGCGATCTACGCGCTCTCCTTCGCCCGTGCCTTCTTCATGCCGGTCATCCTGGCTTTCCTGCTAGCGCTGACGCTGACGCCGATCGTCCGCTTCCTGCGCAAACACGGCATGCCCGATGTGATATCGGCGACACTGCTCGTGGTGCTGTCGGTCAGCATCCTTGCCGTGGCCGGCTATCTGCTCAGCGGCCCGGTCATCGACCTCATCAATAACACCTCGGTGATTGGCCAGCAGCTGACCGAACGTCTCGCGCAACTGCGGCGTCCTTTCGAAAGGATCATGGAGATTTCGCGGCAGATAGAGGGACTGACGCAGACCTCCCAAGGGCCGGGCGTCCAGCGGGTAGCCATGGCGCAATCAGGCCTTCTCCCACAAGCCGCCAGCAATTTGCTGTCGGCGGGCACCAGCCTCATCATCGTCTTCGTCCTGTCGCTCTTCCTGCTCGCCTCCGGCACGATGTTCTATGAGAAGATCGTCGAATCCTTCCCCAGTCTCAGCGAAAAGAAGCGGGCACTGCGCGTCGTCTATGATGTCGAACGTGAAATCTCGCACTACCTGCTTACCGTCGCCGTCATCAATACATGCCTGGGCGTGGTCATCGGACTCGGCCTCTGGGCCCTCGGCGTGCCCAACCCGCAGGTCTGGGGCGCAGCAGCGGCTCTGCTTAATTTCCTGCCCTATATCGGGGCGCTGATTACGATCACGCTTGTCACGATCATCGCGCTGATCAGCTTCGACAGCATCTCCTACGCGCTGCTGGCGCCGGCCTTCGTGCTGTTGTGCGATACCGTCGAAGGCCAATTCGTGACGCCGACGGTGGTCGGCCGGCGCCTAGAGATCAACGCCGTGGCGATCCTCATTGCAATTGCCTTCTGGTCCTGGCTGTGGGGTTTCGTCGGCGCGCTGATGGCGGTGCCGCTGCTGGTCGTCATCAAGGTGTTCTGCGATCATTTCGACGGCCTCGGCCACGTCGGCAATTTCCTGGCGGCGCAGCATACGGCGGTGGTTGAAGAAGAACTCATCGAGGAGATGGACAGTGCTGCAGCGCAAACCGGCGCGCGGCGTTTGCGGCGCCCGGATTGAATGCCTATATCGAGCCGGTCAAAGCCGGGCTCCCTTCCATGACCGACATCTCCTTCGACATCGACGCCTATTTCGCCGCATCGGATACACCGGCTTGAGGGACACTTCGCTGGAAACGCTGAAGTCGCTCCATCTCTTACACCCGCAGGCAATCTCGTTCGAAAATCTCGATCCGTTTCTAGGCCATCCGGTTCGTCTCGATCTCGCCTCGCTGCAGGAAAAGATCGTCGCTCGGGGTCGCGGCGGCTATTGCTTCGAGCACAATCTCATTTTCATGCATGTGCTGAAGGCGCTTGGCTTCGTCGTCAGCGGCCTTGCCGCACGCGTTCTTTGGGGCCAGCCCGATGATGCCATAACCGCACGGAGCCATATGTTGCTGCGCGTCGAACTCGACGGCCGAACCTACATTGCCGATATCGGCTTCGGCGGACTGACGCTGACAGCGCCGCTCCTGCTTCGACCGGGTCTCGAGCAAAAGACCCCACATGAGACATTCCGCATGATTGCGACAGGCGATCATTTTCGGCTGCAGGCCAATGTCGGCGGCGATTGGCGGACAATTTACCGCTTCGACATGCAGCAGAACTATGAGGTCGACTATTCGGTCAGCAACCATTTCCTATCGACCCACCCAACCTCGCACTTCCTTTCCTCCGTAATCGCGGCACGAGCCTTGCCGGGCCGCCGTTATGCGCTCCGCAACAACCGGCTGTCGACGCATCATCTCGGCGGCCGTACCGAGCAGATCGAGATAGCGACAGCCGCCGAACTCGCCGACGTGCTGGAAGGCCCGCTCGAAATCGCCATTCCCGACCGTGCAGCCTTCGAGGCCATGGCGCGACAAAAGAAAATCCTGGAGGCCTAAGACGCCATGACCGCTCTTTCCGTTCTCGACCTGTCGCCGATCGTCGAAGGCAGCAACGCTTCGCAATCGCTCGCCAATTCGCTCGATCTCGCTCGCCATGCCGAGCGGCTGGGCTACAAGCGCTACTGGCTGGCCGAGCATCACAATATGCCGGGCATCGCAAGTGCGGCCACATCGGTCGTCATCGCCCATGTCGCCGGCGGCACCAAGACGATACGCGTCGGCGCCGGCGGCATCATGCTGCCCAACCATTCGCCGCTGGTCATCGCCGAGCAGTTCGGCACGCTGGCGGCGTTGCATCCCGGCCGTATCGACCTCGGCCTCGGCCGGGCGCCGGGCACTGACATGGGCACGGCGCGCGCGCTGCGCCGCAACCTCGAGGCCGGCGCCGACAGTTTTCCGCAGGATGTCGTCGAGCTGATGGGCTATTTCCAGCCGGCCGAAGACGGCCAGCGTATCCGAGCCGTGCCCGGCGAGGGCGAGCAGGTGCCGATCTGGATTCTGGGCTCGAGCCTCTATGGCGCGCAGCTCGCAGCCATGCTCGGCCTGCCCTACGCCTTCGCCTCGCATTTCGCACCGGCCGAACTCGACCACGCACTGGAGATCTATCGCTCGCGCTTCCAGCCGTCGAAACAGCTCGACAAGCCCTATGTCATGCTCGGTCTCAACGTGTTCGCGGCGCCCTCCGACGCCGAGGCGCGGCTGTTGTTCACTTCGCTGCAGCAGGCCTTCGTCAATCTGCGCACCGGCCGGCCCGGCCGACTGCCGCCGCCGGTCGAAGGGTACGAGCGCGACCTCGACCCGATGACCAAAACCATGCTTGGCCAGGCGCTGTCCTGCGCCGTCGTCGGCGCCCCGGAAACGGTCGGGCAAGGCATCGAGGCGTTCGTGCAGCGCACCGGCGCCGACGAGCTGATGGTTACCGCGCAGATTTTCGACCACGCAGCGCGGGTGCGGTCGTTCGAGATCCTGGCCGACATCCACAAATCGCTGTCGGAAGCGGCATGATGGTCTTTCTTATTTGATGCATGTTGTTATCCCAAAACCGCTGCGCACCCTCGGTTCAAGCCCGAGGGCATGCTTTTGGGCGACATGCATCAGGCGCTGACGCTTTGTGCGATCGCCCCCAGTGGCCGGCATGAATTGCGGATCATCAGGCGTCCCTTGAGCGCCAGCTTGCGCGGCGGCGCGTCCCTGTTTCCGGCGAGCCGGTCGAGCAGCAGATTGGCCGCCTGCTCGCCGATCGCCTTGACCGGTTGTGCGACCGTGGTCAGTTGCGGCTGGAACACGTCCGACCATGGAAAATCGTCGAAGCAGGCGACCGAAATATCCTCGGGGCAGGACAGCCCGATATCGCGGATCGCCTTCATGGTGCCGATCACCATCGGGTTGTTGGCCGAGAAGATCGCGCTCGGGCGGTCGTGCAGCGAAAGCAGCTGCATCGTCGCGTTGTAGCCGTCGACTTCATGGAAATTGCCGAAACGGACGAGCTCATTCTCAACCGGCAGACCGGCGGCCTGGAGTGCCTCGCGATACCCTGTCATGCGTTCATGCATGGGCGAGATGTCGAACGAGCCGGAGATGTAGCCGATCCGCCGGTGGCCGAGATCGATCAGATAGCTGATGGCGTCGAACACCGCGCGCTGGTTGTCGAGAACGACGGTGTCGGTATCGACGCCTTCGCAAACGCGGTCGAGCAGCACCACCGGCACGTTGGCGTCGTCGACAATTCTCTTCAGGATCGCGCCGTCGCCAACGCGCGCAACGATCAGCCCGTCGACCATCCGGTCGAGCAGCAGCCTGATCTGGTCATCCTGCGTGTTCAGATCCTCGTCCGTGCAGCACAGCATAACCGCATAGCCGGCGCGGTCGAATGCCTGCTGGATAACCGAAACGACATCGGTGAAGAACGGATTGGTGATGTGGGGAACGGTAAGCCCGATGGTGCGGGTCGTACCCATCTTCAGGCTGCGGGCAATCGCGTTGCGCTTGTAGCCGATGTCTCGGATCGCCTGTTCGATGCGCTGGCTGAGCTCGGGACTGACGGTCGCGGTGCCGTTGATCAGCGCCGAGACGGTGGCGACCGAAACACGCGCCGCTTCAGCCACGTGCAGCATGGTCGGGGCCGTGGACTTTCGCTGCTTTTTTCGCCTTGACGCCATCATTTTCGAAACGTTTCACCGCCCTCTGGCTGCAATACCTACGGAATCTCGCAGATTTGCGCAAGAATTGAAATGCATCAATCCCGTCTCATCAGATACCGGCTTGACATGATCGAAACGTTTAGATTAGCGTTTGAGACATTCGACGACGACGGAAGGGAGGCCGTTCTTGTCATGGAGCCTGGCAATTCCAGCACGTCCGGAGATGTTGCGGCTGACGCCGACCCGGCCATCGTTCTGAACGCCGAGCACATCTCCAAGACCTTCGGCGGCATCGCCGCACTTGTCGATGTCGGCTTCGACCTGCGGCGCGGCGAGGTCCATGCGCTGATGGGGGAAAACGGCGCCGGCAAGTCGACGCTGATGAAAATCCTCTCCGGCATCTATACGGATTACGACGGAACGGTGAACGTCGATGCCCATCCGGTCCGTTTCGCCGGGGTCCGCGACGCCGAGCATGCCGGCATCGCCATTATCCACCAGGAGCTCAATCTCGTCCCCGAGCTCAGCGTTGCGGATAATATCTTCCTGGGGCGCGAGAAGCTGATCGCCGGACTTATCGTTGACCGCAAGGCAAGCAGCCATGCCGCCGGCGCCCTGCTGCATAGGCTCGGTATCGAGCTCAACCCGGAAGCGCGGGTCGGCAGCTTGCGCGTCGGCGAGCAGCAGCTGGTCGAGATCGCCAAGGCACTGTCGATGTCGGCGCGCATCCTGATCATGGACGAGCCGACTTCGGCGCTTTCGCCGGCTGAATGCCAAAGGCTGTTCCGGATCATCCGCCAGCTCGCCGACCGCGGGGTGGCGATCGTCTACATCTCGCACCGCATCGACGAGGTCATGCATCTGGCCAGCCGGGTCACCGTGTTTCGCGATGGACGCCACGTGCTGACCGAGGCGATGGCAAAGCTCGACGAAGACACCATCATTTCGGCGATGGTCGGGCGAAACCTGCTTGCCTCTTCCCAGGAAGAGCGTGGCCCCAGCGGCAGGGTCGTCCTCTCCGTAAGCGGCCTGTCGCTGTCGAAACCAGACCGCCACGGCTGGCGCACCGCGCTCGACGCCGTCGGCTTCGATCTTGCCGCCGGGGAAATTCTGGGGATAGGCGGGCTGCTGGGCTCGGGACGCACCGAAATCCTGGAGACCATCTTCGGCTCCAGCGGCGGACGTGCCGACGGCGAAATCCGGCTCGATGGCGAGCCGGTGGAAATCCGATCACCGCGCGACGCCCGCCGGCTCGGCATCGCTCTGGTGACCGAGGACCGCAAGACGCAAGGCCTGCATCTTCAGGCCTCGATTACCGACAATGTCGCGCTGCCGCTGGTCGGCGCGCTGGCGCGGTTCGGCCTTCGCTCGCGGGCCGCCGAGCAAGGCCTGGCGCGGCAAGCGGTCAAGGCGCTCGGCATTCGCTGCGGGACCATCGAGCAGCCGGCCGGCACACTGTCCGGCGGCAACCAGCAGAAGGTCGTCATCGGCAAATGGCTGGCAACGCGGCCGCGGGTGCTGTTGCTGGACGAGCCGACACGCGGCATCGATGTCGGCGCCAAGCGCGAGATCTACGATCTCATCTTCAAGCTGGCGCGAGACGGGCTCGCCATTGCCGTCATCAGCTCGGAATTGCCGGAGCTGCTGCATCTTTCCGATCGCATCCTGGTCATGGCCGATGGTCGCCAGACGGGGATCCTCTCGCGCGCGCAAGCCAGCGAGGAGGCCATTATGCGGCTCGCGGCGCCGCGCCGGACCATGACGAGGCCTGCCGCATGAGCATCTTGAACATCCTGTCCCGGACGAAGCTCTATTGGGGCCTGATCGCCATCTTCCTGATCGGCGTGCTGGGCTCGCCGATCAGCTCCAAGGGCAACAACATCTTCCTGTCCTACGGCAATCTGCTCGATGTGCTGCGCCAGGTGTCGACCACCGGCCTGATCGCCACCGGCATGACGGCAGTGATCATCACCGGCGGCATCGATCTTTCCGTCGGCTCGCTGATGGCGATCTGCACCGTGGTCTGCGCCATGCTGCTGACGGTTCCGGGCGTCACGCCGGCGGTGGTGCTGGGGGTACCGACAGTTGCGGTGGTCGCCCTTTGCCTCGGCATTCTGGTCACCCGCTTCATCTTCCTGAACATCGAAAAATCCCGCGCCGGCCCGCAGACCACCCACGCCATCAGGCTGGATAGCGTTCGTGGGCTGGTCACGCCCGGCATCGTCGGGGTGATCCTCTGCAGTCTCGTGCTGTGGTACCTGCTGCCGCAGGTTGGCTCAAAGTTCGGCGTGGTCGGCGTGTTGCTGGTGGCGCCTTGCGTCGGCCTGCTGTTCGGCGCACTCAACGGCTTCATCATCGTTGCCGGGCGGCTGCAGCCTTTCATCGTCACGCTGGCGATGATGGTGACGGCGCTCGGCATCGCCCGGCTGACCGCCGGCCAGAACAATGCGGTGCTGCCGGTCTACACCGGGTCGAACGCCACCGCCGATTTCGAGATGCTGCGCTCGCTGGTCTTCGGCGTGATTCCGATGCCGGGCCTGTTCTTCCTCGGAGCGATCCTGATCTACGGCGCGGTGCTGCGCTTCACCCCGTTCGGCCGCTACGTCTATGCCATCGGCGGCAATGAAGAGGCGGCACGGCTGTCCGGCATCGCCGCCGGCCGCGTCAAGATCGCCACCTACGCCATGTCCGGGCTGCTGGCCGGCGTGGCGGCGGTGCTCTATGTCGCGCAATATAGGCAAGGCAAGCCGGATGCCGGCGCCGGGCTGGAGCTCGATGCCATCGCCGCCGTGGTCATCGGCGGCACCAGCCTGATGGGCGGACGCGGCAGCCTCATCGGCACATTCTGCGGCGTGCTGATCTTCGGACTGCTCTCGAATATCCTGCAATTGCACAACATCAATTCGAACCTTCAGCTCGTACTGAAGGGGATGATCATCATCGGCACCGTGCTCGTCCAGGAGCGCAATGCCGTTGATCTTCTCTTCTATCTGCGCCTGGCAATTGCGCCTCTCTGGGGCGGGCAGGCGCGCAAGGAAACGACCGCAGCAAAGCGGCCGTCAAAAGAGACCCCGTCTCTAAATCTTGGAGGAAACAAGAAATGAAACGACGTGAATTGTTGAAGCTCGCCGTTGTCACCGCGGCACTGCTGACCACGACCGCGCTTTTGGCCAGCGGCAACGCCTACGCGCAGGACAAGAAGTGGAAGATCGGCTTCTCGCAGGTGACGACCATCGAGCCCTGGCGCGCCCAGTTCAACAAGGACATTCTGGCTGAGGCCGCCAAAAATCCGGAAGTCGAGCTGATCGTCACCGACGGCGAGGACAAGACGGAAAAGCAGGTCGCCGATGTCGAAAACCTGATCCGCCAGGAAGTCGACGCGCTGCTGGTGTCACCGAAGGAATCCGCTGGGTTGACCGGCGTCGTGCAGCAGGCGATCGACGCCAAGATCCCGGTCTTCGTGCTCGACCGCAACGTCGAGACCAAGGACTACACGCAGTTCGTCGGCGGCGACAACAAGCTGATCGGCCGGGCTGCCGGTGAATACGCCGTCGAATTGCTCGGCGGCAAGGGCAAGGCCGCCGGCAATGTCGTCGAGATCTGGGGCGGAATGGGTACTCAGCCGGCACATGACCGCCATGACGGCTTCCATGAATTCACTGACAAGGAGCCGGGCATAAAATATTTGCTCGACCAGCAGTCGGGCGACTGGAAACAGGACCAGGCCTACAACATCATGGCCACGGCACTGCGCAACAACGAGAAGATCGACCTCGTCTATGGTCACAACGATCCGATGGCCTACGGCGCCTATCTTGCCGCCAAGGATGTCGGCCGCGAGAAGGACATCAAGTTCATCGGCATCGACGGCCTGCCCAATGAAGGCGTGCAGCTTGTTGCCAATGGTGAGCTGACGGCGACGTTCACCTATGTGACACCGGGTGCCGAAGGGCTGCGGCAGGCGATCAAGTTTCTGAACGGCGAGAAGGTCGAAAAGACCATCACGCTGCCGACGCAGAAGATCACCAAGGAAAATGCCGCCCAGATCCTGAAGGACAACGGCCTCTGAGACGAAGTCGTCGATGACGGCGCCCTCTCCCCGTTCTACGGGGGAGAGGATGCCGGCAGGCAGGTGAGGGGCAGCGCTGACCAAGGCCGCGCTCACGCCAGCTTGGCCAAAAGCCTCATGAAAATCGCGGCCTCCTTGGCCGAAAGCGGCGCCAGCGTTTCCTCGGTGATCTCGCGGGCGATCGGGATCAGCCGCTCGACGGCATTGCGGCCTTCAGCGGTCAGATTGACCAGCAGGCGCCGTTTGTCGACCTCATGCTTGGAAAGCTCGACCAGGCCGCGCGCCTTGAGCCGGTCGATGACACCTTTCACCGTCGCGGCGTCCATGGCGATCAGGCTGCCAAGCTGGTTCTGCGAGGTCTCGCCGACATCGTGCAATTTGGCCAGGGCGGCGAATTGCGGCGGTGTCAGGTCGGCAATGTGCGCGGCGAAGATCGAGACATGGCGCTGGTGCGCCTTGCGCAGGATGAAGCCGACCTGCTCCTGCAAGCGGTAATCGTTTTCGTCAGGCTCCTCTGCCTCGACCAGCTTGAGCTTGATGTCTTCGGCGCTCACCGCAGTCCGTCCCACGCCTTGATGTCTTTTGCCGCGAGGCCGCCCATGCGGTCGTGCACGCGCGGGCCGCAGGTCATGGCGAGGCAGAACAGGATCTCGTCGGGACGCGGCCCGTCGCTAATGCCGACCTCCATGGCATCGAAATGACTGCGCACATAGGCGGCGTTGATATGGCCGAGCGGCACGTCGAGCCGCGAGCCGAACGCGCCGACCTTCTTTGCCGATGGCACGATCGCCTTGGCGTCGCCGAGCCGCTCGCGCATGGCATAGCCGCCAGGCACATGCCACAGCGCGCCATGCTCCAGCTCGCCGGCGATACCGACGATGGCGCCCTTGCCGTAGCCGTCGATCTGTTTCACGTCGCCACCCAATGCGGCAATCAGCTTGTCGGAGAGCAGCAGCCCGAGCGGCTTCAGATCGTCCATGGCGCTCTGGAGGTCTTCCACGTAACGGCCGGCGAAAGGGTTCTTCACCACCGCCATGGCTGCGGCGCGGCGGCGCGGCACCTTCGCCACCGGCCCGCCCTCATGAAATATCTCCTCCGTCAGCACCGCAATCTTGCGGATCGCAAACTCAGGCATGGGCAATTTCCTTCCTTGATTTCTCGTTGGGCGCAACGAGCGCCATGTGACCGGCGATCCGTGCCTGACCGGCAAGGAACAGGGCTGAAGCGGCAATCAGGCCATGTCGCCGAAACTCTTCGGCGACGGCGATCCCACTGTCGAGCGCGGCGGCTATTTCGCCTGATGAAAGCGCGCCGACGGCTTGGGTGACCAGGCGATCGCCAAGGTCGCTGTCGGGCGCCAGATCGCGCGCCGGCATGCGCTCGACGGCGCCATGACCGGGCAGGTCGACGGCGTTGCCGATCAGGGTCGCGGCGGCATCGGCTTCAGCACCGGTCCGCGCCAGTACGGTAACAGCGTCGGCGATGCCGAGCGAAAAGGAACGGCCGCGCCAGCCGCTTGTCGCGATGCCGCGGATCCCGTCTTCGGCACGGATCGTGATCCGGTCTGCCAGTCCGTGGCCCGTCCCGGCAATGGCGACGGTCATGGACCGGCCGTTGCCGAGATGGATCGCGCTGTCGCCGCCATTGTTGACGTAGGCGCGATCGAGCCGGCGGCCAGCCAGCACCGCACCAAGCATTTCGTCGGCTACCGAACCGGCGACCGCGGCCATCGGCGTGATGAATTGTTTCGCCAGCGGAACAACCGCCGACTCCATGCGTCGCGCCGTCGGGCCAGCGAAAGCACGTGGTCGCGACGAGGCCGGGCGGCGCAGTTCTGGCAATTCGTCGACGAGCTCCTGCAGGATTGTTTGAAACCGCGCCACCGCCTGGCCATAGGCGGCGCGGCATTCGTCCGCATCGCCAAATGCCTCGATGATCAGGTCGATCGGGCCATGATTGAGATGCAGCCGCCTGCCGTCCTCAAGCCAACGTACCTGCGGCCCGTTCATCACCCGACCCCGTTGCCGGCTGCACGCCGCAACTGCGCCAGCGGCGGCCACGGATTGCGGGCCGGCGCAGCCGTGCCGCGGCGCGGGTTGAGATACTCGCCACCTTTGGCCAGAATGTCGTCAACGCTGCGGATCTCGGCTTCGTAGCCGCCGAGCCTGATATAATCGTCGCGGCGCAGGGTGAACTCGATCGGCGCCACCAGCGCCGGCGTCGGCACATAGCCGAAGGCGCCTTCCGGCACGCGGGTGACATCGACCATCAGCGTGATGCCGCCGCCCGGCCAGACATAGACCGGCGCGCCGCCGACCGTCACATAAGTCGTCAGGCCCTGCACCGAGCGGGTCAGATTGACCGGATTCTCGGTGACCCCGGCGCGCAGCGAGCCGCCGGCACCGCCGACGAACAGCACGGTGCATAGCGCCGGCTCGCAATTCTCCTCGATCAGGCCGACGGATTTCTGCAGCCGCTCGGGGAATGGTTTCTGCACCGGCTTCAACGCGTCGTCGAGCTCGTAATAGGCGAACTGCTCGCCGGTGGTCGAGACCATAAGCAGCGACAGGCCGGGACGCGCGCCCTTCTTCGCATTCCATTCGCCAAGGATCGACAGCGGATCGGAAATGCTGGTGCCGCCCCAGCCGAGGCCCGGCTCTGACACCTTGAAATAGCGGCCCGGCGTCGAACGGCGGCCGACGATTTTTATCCCCGTGTCCTGCCAGCCGAGCACCTTGCCCGCCTGATGCTCGGAGACGACGCCGGTGATGTGGTCGTCGACCACCACCACCTCGTCGACCAGGCCGCGCCACTGGGTGGCGAACATGCCGATGGTGGCAGAGCCGCAGCCGACGCGCATTCGATGTTCGAGCTTGCCGTCGATGACCGGCGGCTTGCCGGCTTCGACGATGACCACAGCGCCGCCGTCGATAGCGAGCTCGACCGGCTTGCGGTTGCATAGATTGAGCAGCGCATCGCAGGTGGCGCGACCTTCGGCCTTGGAGCCGCCGGTCAGATGATGCACGCCGCCCAGCGACAGCATCTGCGAACCATATTCGCCTGTCGTGACATGGCCGATCGCCTCGCCCGCCGAGCGGACCGTCGCCGTTTCGGGGCCGATATGACGGTCGGTATCGATCTTCACCTTGACGCCGCAGTAGGAGAAGATGCCCTCGGTGACGACGGTGACGAGATCGACGCCTTCGACCTCCTGGCTGACGATGAATGGCGCCGGCTTGTAGTCGGGATAGGTGGTGCCCGCGCCGATCGCGGTGACGAAGCGGCGGCCGGTGTTGACCAGTTCGCCGTCCCATTCTTCGCCCTCGGCGACAAACGGCACGACCGCGCCGCCGGCCTCGGTCGCGTGGTCGAGGATGGTCAGCGGATCCATCCGCACGATCCTGCCGCCGACGTTGCCGTA
Source organism: Mesorhizobium sp. WSM4840 (assembly GCF_055811755.1). NCBI lineage: Bacteria > Pseudomonadati > Pseudomonadota > Alphaproteobacteria > Hyphomicrobiales > Phyllobacteriaceae > Mesorhizobium > Mesorhizobium sp. WSM4840. The sequence goes on along the minus strand of NZ_JBVVQD010000007.1, from coordinate 62,548 downwards.
GCGATCACAGGCGCCGGTGCGGCCATCTGATATGTAGCACATGACCGGGCAGGCATCGCAGCGGATTTTTTCCGCCACCTGCTTCTCGCCGGGATCATGCGTCTCGAAGCGTTCGGCAAGCTCGCTCATCGGCGTGCCTCCTTGTCGCGTATCGCGGCGCGGATACGGGTCGGCGTCGCGGGAATTTTGGTGACCAGGACGCCGGTGGCATGGCGGATGGCGTTGAGGATCGCCGGCGCCGTCGGGATCAGCACATGCTCGCCCAGACCCTTGGCGCCAAAGGGTCCTTCCGGATCCGGAACTTCGATCAGGATAGTCTCGATCGGCGGCACGTCGCCGATCGTCGGGATCAGGTAATCGTGCAAATTCTCGGTGCGGCCGGGAATGTACTCCTCCATCAGCGCCATGCCGATGCCTTGTGCGATGCCGCCCTCGATCTGGCCTTCGGCGAGCAGCGGATTGATCGGCTTGCCGACATCATGCGCTGCGGTGATCTTGATCAGCTCCACCGTGCCGAGCTTGAGGTCAACCTCCAGTTCGGCGATCTGCGCGCCGTAGCCATAAACGGCATAGGGCTTGCCCTGGCCCTTGGCGTCGAGCGGCAGGGTCGGCGGGTCATAGCTTTCCTCGGCGCGAAAGACCAAGTCGTCGGCATCGGCCTTCAGCGTGGACAAATCGATATGCCGTGTCGCTTCGCCCTCGCGGATGACCAGGCTTGTGCCATCGAGAGCGATCGCGGCTTTCTCCGACACATTGGCGAAGCGCAGCACAGTCTCGCGCAAGGCGCGGCCGGCTTTTTCGGCGGCCTTGCCGGTCACGAAGGTCTGGCGCGAGGCGGACGTCTTGCCGGCGTCCGGCGTGATCGCCGTGTCGGCGCTTTTCAGCCGGAATTTTTCCAGCGGCAAGCCAAGCGCGTCGGCGCAGATCTGGGTGATGACCGTGTTCGAGCCTTGCCCGATATCGACTGCGCCCTGATGCAGGACGACATCGCCAGAGGCGGAGATGCCGACCCTGATGGTCGACGGATTGGGCAGCGAGGTGTTGCCACAGCCATACCAGCAGGAGGCGACACCGACCCCGCGTCTCCTGCTGTCATTGGCACTGTTGAATGTATCGGCATCGACAAGCGCACGCATCCAATGCGGCCGCAGCGCTTCAAGGCACTCGGCAATGCCGACGCCCGCTTCCAGCTTCTGGCCGGTAACCGTTTCGGAGCCGTTACGAAGGCAGTTCCTAACGCGAAAATCGAGCCGATCCAGCCCAAGCTTTTCGGCCAGCTCGTCGTAGAGCGTTTCCTGCATGATCGTCGCCTGCGGCACGCCGAAACCGCGGAAGGCGCCGGAGATCGGGCCATTTGTGTGAATGGCGCGGCCCTCTGCGCGATAGTTCGGCGTCGCATAGGGACCGGAGGCATGCACCGGTACGCGGTTGGCGACGGTCGGTCCCCAGCTCGCATAGGCGCCGGTGTTGAAATCGCCGGCAAAGACCATGCCGGTGATGCGGCCATCGGCATCGGCGCCGATGGTCGCCGTCATCTCGGCGGGATGACGCTTGGTGGTCGAGATCATCGATTCATGACGGGTATAAGCGAGTGCCGCCGGCCGCCCGGTCTTGATCGCGACCAGACCGATCAGCGGCTGCAACGAAACGTCGAGCTTGGAGCCAAAACCGCCGCCGGTGGCGGTCGGCACGATCCGCACCTTGTCGACGGCAAGGCCAAGCACCTTGGCCACGTCGTCGCGGTCCATGTAGGGCGCCTGCGTGCAGGCGACGACGACGAGCGTACCGTCGTCCATATAGGCATAGCCGGCCTCAGGCTCGATGTAAGCGTGCTCGACATAGGACGTGTCGATGGCGCCCGAAACGATGAAGGCAGCGCCGGCAAGGGCGGCCTCCGGGTCGCCGCGCTCGACAAAGCCTGATGTGAGCAGGTTTGTCGGCCGGTTCTCGTGGATCAGCTGCACGCCGCCGGCCTGCGCCTCGCAAGGCTGCAGAAGGTGCGGCATCTCGGTCCAACGAACAGGAAAATCCGAAAGATCGAGATCGAGGATGGCCTCGCGCTCGCCGGCAACCAGCGCCACCGCCTCGCCACGAAAGCGCGAAAAACCTTCAGCCAGCGCCGGCTGGTCGGCAAAAGGCGCAATGACGCCGAAGCAGTTCTTTCCCGGAATGTCGGCAGCGGTGAAGACGCCGACGATGCCGGGATGGACTTTCACCCAGGCGTCGAGATCGCCGAAGGCGAAGCGGGCGTGATAATGCGGCGAGCGAACCACCAGCACCGCCAGCGCGTCGGCCGGGAAGGAATCGCCGCCGAATTTTTCGCCGCCGGTAACTTTCGGCAGGCCGTCGAGCCTGATCGGAGAGGAACCGACGGCGTGGCCTGAGATTGGCATTTTGCGGTCAAGGTCGAGATCCAGCCGCTGACGTTGGTGCTGCCCGTCACCCTCCCCCTCTCCCCGTGAAAGACGGGGAGAGGGGGACGCCGGCGCTGGAGCTTGTCCCTTCTCCCCTTCACAATGCGGGGAGAAGGTGCCGGCAGGCGGATGAGGGGCAGCGCCGTCGGTCGAGAGTTCGCTCGCGAAACGTCCAGCATTCATCACCGCAGCGATGATCTTGCGGTAGCCGGTGCAGCGGCAGAGGACGCCGCCCAGCGCATCCTGGGTTTCGGCCTCGGTTGGGTTGGGCGTCCTCTCCAGAAGTGCTGTCGCCGCGATTAGCAGGCCGGGGGTGCAGATGCCGCACTGCGCCGCGCCATGATCGAGGAACGAGGCTTGCAGCGCCGACAATCTGCCGTTTGCGAGACCCTCGACCGTCGTCACCACGGTACCAGCGGCAGAAGCCGCTGACATGAGGCAGGCGCAGACGGGTTCGCCGTCGACGAGCACCGTGCAGGCGCCGCAGTCGCCGGCGTCGCAGCCGATCTTGGTGCCGGTCAGGCGCAATTCGTCGCGCAGCACCGAAGAGAGACGGCGAACCGGCGGCACGCAGACAGAAACGGCGGCGCCGTTGACCTCGAAGATGATGTCGACGCGTTCCATGCTCATGCCAGGCTGAGCCATGCTCATGCCAGGCTGAGCTTTGGTCATGCCAGGCTGCGCTTTGCTCATGCCGCCACCGCCTTGTCATTCAACGCGTGACCCGCGGCACCGAGAACGGCGCGGGCGACAATCTCGCGCGCGGCGTCCAGCCGGTATTCGGCGCTGCCGCGCACATCGCCGATCGGCGACAACTCGTCCATCGGTGCAGACTGGATCGCAGTGGCGAGGGCGTGGTCAACCGGGAGGCCGCGCAAGGCTGCTTCGACGCCCGAGAGACGCTTGGCGACAACCGAACAGGACCCGACGGCGACGGCAGCGTTGCCGACGAGGCCATCCTCAATGGTCAAGCGGGCCGCCGCCATGGCTATCGAAATGACGAGATAGCGACGCGCGCCGAGCTTCACGAAAGCCGACGTGCCGGTGGCCGCGTTTTTCGGCACGCGGATGGCGGTGACCATTTCGCCCGGCTGCAGTTCTGTGCGGCGGTTTCCCAGGATGAATTTTTCCAGCGGCAGATGGCGGACCATCGCAACCGTGCGCAGTTCGACCTCGGCGTCGAGGACGAGCAGCGCCGGCACGCCGTCGGCGGCCGGAGAGGCATTGCAGAGATTGCCGGCGATGGAGGCGACGTTCTGGATCTGCACGGAGCCGACTTCTCGCGCCGCCTGCTTCAGCGCATCGAAAGCCGCCGGCAGCGGATGACGGACAAGATCGGTCCAGGTCGTGCGCGCACCGATAACCCAATGGACCTCGGTTTCGGCGATACCGCGCAGCATTGCGAGACCGTTGATGTCGAGGACATTTTCGCGGAAAGGCGTGGCTCCTTGCGTCGGATAGAAATCGGTGCCGCCAGCAAGAATGCGCCACGGAGCCTCGCCAAGCAAAGCGAGCGCCTCGTCTATGGTGGTGGGTTTCGCGTAACGGATCACGCTTTGCCTTCCCAGAAAAATGGGCCTCCTCGAAAGGGGCTTCCCGACGGAGCCTTTCCGGCGTCCGAACCGGTCAAATTCATTCGTATGCAAATGATATCAAGCCGGCAGGAATTGTCAAAGCCAGAGTTTTGCGCCAGCGCCGGCATCGGCGCGACGGCACGCATTTGTTACGCCGTTGGAGTTGACGCAGCCGGCCATCTGGTCAAGTTTCTGCATCCGTTGCGTCAGCGGCATTTTTCGGTGGGTTCGAACACCGGATTCCACGTTTCGGCAGACTTCATGCCTCCGGGACAAACAAGAGGGAGGCTCCATGGCCGACGAAGCGCTTGTTATCATCGACCTGCAGAACGATTTCTGCCCAGGCGGCGCGCTGGCGGTGACCGGCGGCGACGAGATCGTGCCACTGGTCAACGATCTGATCCGGCGGACCGAGCATGTCGTGCTGACGCAGGACTGGCATCCCGCCGGCCATTCGAGCTTTGCCTCCAGTCATCCCGGCAAGCAGCCGTTCGAAACGATTGGCATGCCTTACGGCCAGCAGACGCTGTGGCCGGACCACTGCATCCAGGGCAGCCTGGGTTCGGATTTCCATTCGGGCCTTGCCTGGACCAAGGCCGAACTGGTGATCCGCAAGGGCTTCCGCCCGGAGATCGACAGTTATTCGGCTTTCTTCGAGAACGACCATGCGACGCCGACTGGCCTTGCCGGCTATCTCCAGGAGCGCGGCATCGACACGTTGACCCTGGTCGGCCTGGCGACCGATTATTGCGTCGCCTTCTCGGCGCTCGACGCGGTCAAGCACGGCTTTCACACAACAGTGCGGCTCGACGCCTGCCGCGGCATCGATCTCAATGGCTCCGTCGAGACGATGCTGAACCGAATGCGCGATGCCGGCGTGACGCTGGCTTGAACATCACCAATCGCATTCGACACACTTCCAGAGGGGGCTTTATGCGGTTTGCGGCGGCTTTGACGGCGGGCGCTGTGGTGGCAGTCGCAACCCTGTTTCCAGGAATAGCGCTCGCAGCCGAGGCCCACGAGTTGCCGGGCGAAACAATGTCGCTGTGGTGGGCGCTGCCCTTTGCTGGCCTGCTTCTGTCGATCGCCACTGGGCCTTTGCTCTTCCACCATGTCTGGGAGCATAACTACGGCAAGATCACCTTCTTCTGGGCCGCCCTTGCGGTCGTGCCGCTGGCGGTTGCATTCGGCATGCCTTCGGCCACGGAGGCGGTGCTGCATGCGCTGCTCACCGAATATATGTCGTTCATCATTCTTCTGTTTGCGCTGTTCACCATTTCGGGCGGCATCCTCGTCGCCGGCAACATTCACGGCACGCCGCTGGTGAATGCCGGACTGCTGCTGATCGGGGCGATGCTCGCCTCGGTCATCGGCACGACCGGCGCCTCGATGATCCTGATCCGGCCGATCCTGCGCGCCAACGACAACCGGCGGTTCAACGCCCATGTCGTCATCTTCTTCATTTTCCTGGTGTCCAACATCGGCGGCTCGCTAACGCCGCTCGGCGACCCGCCGCTGTTCGTCGGCTTCCTGCGCGGCATCGATTTCTTCTGGACCACCACCAACCTCTATCAGGAGACACTGTTCGTCGGCGGCCTGGTGCTCGCGGTCTTCCTGGCCATGGACATCATCCTGCATCACCGCGAGGCTGGTGCGCCGAAGATCAAAGATCCGACACCGGACACGAAGGTGCGCATTCGAGGCCTGCCCAACGTCCCGCTGCTGGCCGGAGTGATCGGCGCGATCCTGCTTTCCGCGACCTGGAAGCCAGGCGTGGCTTTCTCCGTCCAGGGCGTGAGCCTTGAATTGCAGAACCTCGTGCGCGACGCGATCATCCTGGCGCTTGCCTTCCTTTCGCTCGGCGTCTCGCGCAAGAGTCACAGGCAGGCGAACAACTTCCACTGGGAGCCGATCGCCGAGGTGGCGAAACTGTTCGCCGGCATCTTCATCTGCATCGTGCCGGTCATCGCCATTCTCAGGGCCGGTGCCGACGGCGCGCTGGCGCCGCTGGTCTCGCTTGTCAGTTCGCCCACGGGCGAGCCAAACGACCTTGTCTATTTCTGGATGACCGGAGCGCTGTCGTCCTTCCTCGACAATGCGCCGACCTATCTGGTGTTCTTCGAGCTCGCCGGCGGCGATCCGCAGCATCTAATGACCACCTTCGCCTCGACGCTGGCGGCGATCTCGACCGGCGCAGTGTTCATGGGCGCCAACACCTATATCGGCAATGCACCGAACTTCATGGTCTACGCCATTGCCAGGCATCGCGGCGTGAAAATGCCGGGCTTCTTCGGCTACATGGCGTGGTCGGGCGCGGTGCTGATCCCGATATTCCTGATCGCGGGTTTTCTGTTCCTTGGCTGATCAGACGACGCCGACATAGCGGCGGACCGCCGACGGATCGGCGCGGAGCTCCTCGACATCGACGGTCTCGCGGTTGCGGCCGTTCTCGATGAACGAGACACGGTCGGCGACGGACAGCACGGCATCGACGCGCTGCTCGACCAGGATCGTCGAGACACCAAGGTCGCGCAGCTTCGACACCGTCTCGCGGATCCTGGCGATCATCGACGGCATCAGCCCTTCGGTCGGCTCGTCGAGCAGAAGCACCTGCGGCTCGAGGCACAGGGCCCGCGCCATGGCCAGCATCTGCTGCTCGCCGCCTGACAGCGTGCCGGAGCGTTGTCTCAGCCGCTGGCGCAGCAGCGGGAAAAGGTCGAGCACGTTTTCGCGCGTCGTCTTGCCCTTGCCGCGCGCCATCAGGCCGATCTCGATGTTTTCCGCCACCGTCATCTCGGCGAACAGCCGCCGGCCCTGCGGCACATAGGCGACGCCCGCCTTCGGCACGTCATGCGCCGGCAGGCCGGTCAACTCCTTGCCGTCGAGCCTGATCGAGCCGGCGCGTGAGGGAACGAGGCCCATGATCGCCTTCAGCGTCGTCGTCTTGCCGGCGCCGTTGCGGCCGAACAGGCAAAGCACCTCGCCCTTGTGCAGCACGAGGTCGAGGCCGTAGAGCACCTGGACCTCGCCGTAGAAGCAGTCGAGCCCGGAGATGGTCAGAGCTTCAGCCCATGGTTGAGTCATGGGGTCGTCCCCAGGTAGGCGTCCTGCACCTCGCCATTGGCGCGGACCTGCTCGGGCGTGCCTTCGGCCAAGATCTTGCCGGCGTTGAAGACGGTGATGCGGTCGACAAGCTGCATGACCACCGGCATGTTGTGTTCGATTAGAAGCACGGTGGCGCTTTTGGCGATCTCGCGCACCAGCCCGATGAAATTGTCGATCTCGCTGTCGGCCAGCCCCTGCGTCGGCTCGTCGAGGATCAGCAGGCGCGGCTTTAGCGCCAGCCCCATCGCCACTTCGAGCAGGCGCTGATGGCCATAGGACAATTGCCCGGCCGGCATGTGGGCGCGGTCGGCAAGGCCGGTGCGCTCAAGCGCCGTCATGACGCCGACATGTACGGCACCTTTCGAGCGGCCATCGGTCAGCGTGCGCTGCACCGGCAGCGCGACGTTGTCGTAGGCGGTGAGATTGGCAAAGACGCTGGTGATCTGGAAGGTATAGGCGATGCCAAGGCGGACCCTGGCGTAGGCCGGCAGGTTGGTAATGTCGGCGCCGTCGAAGACGATCATGCCCGACGACGGCTGGATGCGACCGCTGACCAGACTGATGAAGGTGGTCTTGCCGGCGCCATTGGGGCCGATGACGGCGCGAATCTCGCCCGGCATGAGGGCGAAGTCGACGCCGTCGACGGCGCGCAGGCCGCCGAAATTGCGGGACAGGCCCTTGGTCGTCAGCAGCGGCATCATGGCAGCCATCCGAGCCAGCGCTGGCGGATGGTGCCGAGGATGCCCCTGGGGAAGAACAGCACCAGCAGGATGAGGGCGATGCCGACGATCAGCAGATAGGCCGAGGTGTAGCCGCTGGTGACGTCGACGACATAGTACATGAACAGCGTGCCGATCAATGGACCGAGCGTGGTGGCAGCACCACCGAGCAGCACCCAGAGCAGCGGCAGGATGGAATATTGCACCGAGGCGAAGGTCGAGCCGACATAACCGAACAGCAGCGCGTAGGCGGCGCCCGAAGCCGCGCAGATTGTGCCGGAGACGAGGACCGCGGCAAGCTTGTTGGAAAACGTGTCGTAGCCGAGCATTTTGGTCCGCTCCTCGTTTTCGCGGATGGCGACCAGCACACGGCCATACCTGGAGCGGACGACGGCGAGCGTCACCAGCAGCACGATCGAGAACAGGACGAGTGCGCTCATGTAGCGCACGGTCGGATTGGTGAGGCCGAGCGACGTGCTGCCCAAAACAAGCACACGCGCCGACTGTGGCACGACCAGGCCCTGATCGCCGCCGGTCCAGGAGGCGAAATAGAGGATTATGAGGTAGAACACCTGCGCGAACATCATGGTGACGATCATGAAGGCGACGCCGGAAGTGCGCAGCGCCAGCACGCCGATCACCAGCGCGAGAAGCGCACCGCAGGCAAGCCCGGCGGCGAAGGCGGCCGGCACGCTCCAGCCGAGATGGATGACGGCAAGGCCGGCGCCATAGAGCCCGGCCGAAAAGAACATGGCGTGGCCGAGGCTGAGCAGCCCGACATAACCGAACAGCATGTTGTAACCCATGGCGAAGACCGCCAGCACCATGATGCGGGCGAGCAAGCCGTGATGGTATTCCGGCAGGACGAAGCTTAGGGCGAACAGCAGGGCGATGACGCCCAGATGCAACGCATAGGCTTTTGCCGGTGAAGCCTCCTTCATCGCGATGCCGTCCCGAACAGACCTTGCGGCCGGAACACCAGCACCATGGCAACCAGCAGCGTGGCGATGATCTTGGCCAGCGTCGGCGAGAAGAACACCGAGATGATGCCGTCCGACAGGCCGATGAGCACGGCGGCGACCACGGTGCCGCGCAGCGAGCCGAGGCCGCCGATTATGACGACGATGAAGGACAACAGCAGCGGGTCCTGCCCCATCAGATAATGCGCCTGGCTGATCGGCACGATCAGCACCGCGGCCACCGCCGCCAGCATGGCGCCGAGCGCGAAGACACCGGCATAGACGCGGTCGACCGGAATGCCGAAGGCCTGCGCCGTCTCGCTGTCGTATTGCGTGGCGCGCATGACAAGGCCGATTTTCGTACGCGTCAGCACGAACCACGTCGCGACAAGCAGAAGCGCGGACGCGGCGATGATCGACAGCTTGTAGCCGGAATAGCCGAACCACGGCAAAAGGATGCGGTAGCTGAAGGGCGCCTCAACCGGCCGTGCCTCGGGACCGTAGAAGGTCAGCGCCAGTTGCTGGATGATGTAGAGCATTCCGATGGTTGCGACGATGGTGGCTTCCGGATTGTAATTCAGCCGGCGCAACACCAGCCGTTCAGCGACCAGCGCGATCAGGCCGACGATCAGCGGCGCCAGCACCAGCGCCGCCAGAAAACCGAGCGCCGGATGGCCCGATATCGCCGTGGAGATCGCCCAGGCAAGCACCGCACCCAGCATAAAGAGCTCACCATGGGCGACATTGACGACACGCATGACGCCGAACACCAGCGACAGCCCAAGCGCCGTCAGCGCCAGCACCGCGGAGGTGACGAGGCCTTCGAGGGCAGCAAGGAGAAGATGAGGTCCGAAGTGCATCGGCTAAGCACCGGCGGATGCGCGAAGCACCCCCCTCTGGCCTGCCCTCTTTGCCAAGACTTGCCATCTCCCCCTCAAGGGGGAAGATTGGCAGTTCCCATGAACGCGGCCATCTATCAACCTTGGCGATTGGCGAAAGTGGTGATGACAGCCAATCTCCCCCCTTGAGGGGGAGATGCCCGGCAGGACAGAGGGGGGTGGATCGAAGCGCACTGTGCTTACAGAACCAAGCTTACAGCGGCTGGGTCGTGTAATCCCCTTCCGGCTCGTAGAGGCCGTCCTCGATCTTGGTCTTGTGGACGACGTTCAGCCGGCCGCCTTCGACCTTGGAGATGTTCTGGATGCCAAAACACTGGTGGATCTTGCCGTTGAAGGTCTTCGGCCCCTGCGGATGCTCGGGGCCTTCGGCGAACTCGGTCAAGGCCTCGGTCGCCTCGACCAGCTTGGCGCGGTCTTCGGGACCCTTGTAGCCAGCATCCTCCATCGCCTTCTTGACGACATAGAGCGTTTCCCAGCAGCCGAACATGTGGGCGGCGGTGGAGACGTCCTTCGGATCGCCGACGGCGGCACCGTTGTCGTCGATGCCGACGGCGGCGCGATAGGCCTTCTGCGCGGCGGAATCATCGGGCTGCGCGTAGCGCGGCGAGCCCTCCCAGAAATGGCTGCCGTCGAGGAATTCGAGGCCGGGGCTGTTGATGTCGGTGGCTTCGAGCGAATCGATGAAGCCGAACAGCTGCGGCCGGTTGGAGCCGTAGAATTCGCCGAGTTCCTTGACGAAGGTGAGCACCGCCGGGCCGACCATGACGTGGTAGATCACCTCGGTTTCGGCCGGGATCTGCGGAAAGTATTTGGTGAAGGACGATTCCGTCGGCGGGATGGCTATCTGGGCGATGACCTCGGCGCCCTGCGCTTTCAGCGCTGGCGGCAGGTAGTCGCGATGGTCGTAGCCGAAGGCGAAATCGGGGAATATCTGCGTCACCTTCTTGCCGGCATTCGCCGCGATCCATGGCGCCATCGCCTGGATCTGGCTCTTCACGTCGGTGATGCCGGGCTGGAAAACGTAGCGGTTGAGCTTGGTCGAGGCGACGTGGTGGCCTTCGCTGACGACAAAATAGGGCATCTTGGCCTCGCCGGCGGCGGGTGCCGAGCCGATGACGACATGCGAAAACAGCGTGCCGTAGACGATGTCGGTCTTGTGCTGGGTGGCGAACTTGCCGACCACTTCGGCGCCGCGGCCGGGATCGGTGCCGTCATCCTCGATGATCACCTCGACCGGCCGGCCGTTGATGCCGCCGGCTTCGTTGATCGCCTTGACCGCGGCGGCGGTGGTCCTGTCGTACCAGCGGCCATAGGCAGCGCCGATGCCGGTGCGGTGGCACTGGAAGCCGATCTTTATCGGCGCCGCGCTCTGCGCCTGGCTGTAGCGCACGAACCCGGGCGCGACGGCGAGACCGGCGCCCGCGGCCAACCCCTTGAGCGCCGTGCGGCGGGTGAGACCGGTCTTGGAGAGATCGAAAAACCCATTCTTGTCAGTCACGGCAGTTCCCCTTGTTTTTTTGAGTTTTGACCAATGGCTGTAGCGAGGCGGGCCACTCTTGATAAGAGCGCCGAAATTGCATGTGTACAAACTAAATCACCAAAGCCCTGATGTGGCAAGCGGGCTTTCCCGAGGGATCAATCGACGCCGTCGAAGTGGGCTTTTGTCTCATCCGGCAGCCGGCGTGGCAAGCAGCCACAGGCCTAAGACCGTATAGGCGATCATCAGCACGGTGAGCGGAAACTGGCTGAGCGCGGCGCGGGCGGGAACCGGATGCAAGCGCCAGGCGAGGCCATGCGCGACGAGCACGGCGAGCATGTGGCCGGCGATGATGACGCCGGCCTGAAAATTCCACAGCCACCATGCCGAGCCGGCGCCGGCGGCCGTGCCGGCTTCGACCCGCATGTCGGCGGTGCCGAACAGGTCCCAGCCCAGCGCAAATGGGTCGGAAAGCGCAGCCATGGCGTATTGGCCGTCGACGAGCAGCGCCGTCAGATAGTGCGCAACATGATAGGCGAGCGCGATCGGCACGATCGACCAGACCAGCAGCCCTGCAGCCTGACCGAGGGAATGCGGGCTGCCGGCAAGACGCTGGCCGAGGACAATTGCAAGGATGAACGCGGCCGCAAGCAGGACGAACGTCAGCACGAGCCCGAAGGTGCCGACGCCGATCACCGCCGTGCGGCCTGGAAACTCCAGCGGATTGAGCCCGAACAGGCCGAGCCAGAAGAAGGTTTTGGACAGGCCGTCGAAGGAGACCGACGACAGCGCAAGCAGCAGGAAAGCAATGCCGCTGAGCGACAGCGGCGCGGCATCGCTGAGCTTGGCGCCCGGCCAGCACAGACTGAGTCGACCGCCTTCATTGCGCCCGCCTTCATTGCGCTCGACTTCATTGCGCTCAAGGAGGGCGAATCGCGCAACCATGGCGAAAAAGACGGTCAGGAACTCACCGTGCCGGCTCCAGTCGCGGTAGCCGAACATCAGCATGGCGGCAAAACTCAGCAGCCAATAGAGGCCGGCGGCCCGGGCGAGCCGCGCCGGATCATCGGGCGCCGGGTCGATCAGCTCGAACCAGGCGAATGCGAAGAACAGCACGACGGCCGGCCAGTAGCCGAGCCACCGGGGCGGGCGCCATGTCTCGCGCGCGCCGAACAGGCTGGAAATGACACGCCAAGGCCCGTACCAGGGGTTCAGCCATGACCAGAGATTGCCGAGCAGCCCCTGCAGCAGAACCAGCCCAACCCAGAGCAGCGTCCAGACGGTCAGGGGCAGCGGGTTGGAAAGCGGATCGCGGCTGCCGAACAGGCCGGCCGCAACGAGAATCGCGAAGCCGGCAAAGGATATCAGGCTGACGGTTGCCCGTGCGCCGTCGCCGAACGCGAACAGCGGCAGACGCCGCCGCCAGAAGCGGGCAGGAAAGTCTGAGGGCAGCAGTGCCAGGACAAGGAAACTGGCGGCGACCGCGAGCGCACCGCCGGCGACGTAGTAGCCGGTGGGCAGAAGCAGGACGTGGCCGCGATCGGAGGCATGGGCGAAGGCGGGGGTGGGCGATGCGATGAAATCCGAACAGATGAAAGCTCCCGTCCAGAAAGAATATGCTCGCCCGCAGTGATCCTTCGCACCCCCCTCTGTCCTGCCGGACATCTCCCCCGCAAAGGGGGAGATTGGCTGGCATGTCGGCTTTCGCCAATCTTCGACGTTGCAGGAAGGGCGCCGTTCGAACGAACTGCCGATCTCCCCCCTTGCGGGCCTTGCGGGGGAGATGTCCGGCAGGACAGAGGGGGGTGGGCGGGAACTCACGCTATCCGAGATTTCCCTTTTGGCGACGCGAAACCATTCGCAGCCTTCACACCTTGACCAGCTGCTCCACGCGGTCTTTCTCGCCAAATAAACGCAGATACCGCTCGATCTCTTTCTCGTCACCGGTGGCCTTGGCTGGATTATCGGAGAGCTTTACCGCCGGGCGGCCATTGGCCTCTGTGACCTTGCAGACCAGTGAGATGGCGTCGAGCCGGTTGGTGTTGGTCGGCGCGCAGCCCTCGAAATCATTGGTCAGGTTGGTGCCCCAGCCGAAGGACATGCGCACCTTGCCGTGGAAATGGCGGTAGGTTTCCTCGATGGTCTCGACCTCGAGCCCGTCGGAGAAGATGAGCAGCTTCTGCCTGGGGTCCTTGCCCTTTTCGCGCCACCAGGAAAGGATCTTCTCGCCGCCCTCGATCGGCGGCGCGCTGTCGGGGCGGAAACCGGTCCAGTCGGCGATCCACTCCGGCGCATCACGCAGGAACGCCGCGGTGCCGAAGGTGTCCGGCAGCACGATCAGCAAATTGCCGCCATAGTAGCGCTGCCAGTCCTGCAGCACCTTGTAGGGCGACTGTTTCAATTCCTTTTCCGAATTGGCGAGCGCGGCGAACACCATCGGCAGTTCATGCGCGTTGGTGCCGAGCGCTTCCAGGTCGTTGTCCATGGCGAGCAGCACGTTGGACGTACCGGTGAAAGCCTCGCCGATACCTTCCTTGAGCGCTTCGACGCACCAGCGCTGCCACAGGAAGGAATGGCGGCGGCGGGTGCCGAAATCCGAAATCCGGATATCGGGCAGCGCTTTCAGCCGCTCGGTCTTGGCCCACATCTTGGCCTTGGCGCGGGCATAGAGCACGTCGAGCGCGAAGGGCCCGAACGCCCGCATGGCCGCGCGAGATCGAAGTTCATTGATAATTGCCAGCGCCGGAATCTCCCACAGCGTCGTGTACATCCACGGGCCGCTGAACCTCAATTCGTACTGGCCATCGCGCTTGGAAAGCTCGTATTCGGGCAGCTGGAAATTTTCGAGCCAGGCGAGGAATTCCGGTTCGAAAATCTGCTTGCGGCCATAGAAGGTGTTGCCGCCGAGCCAGATCATCTCTTTCTTCGAGAAGCGCAAGGTGCGGGCATGGTTGAGCTGATCACGCAGTTCCACCTCGTCGATCTCCTCGGCAAGGCGAACCGAGGTGGTGCGGTTGATCAGTGAGAAGGTGGCATCGACCTCGGGATACATGCCCCAGATCATCTGCAGCATCAGCAGCTTGTAGAAATCGGTGTCAAGCAGGCTGCGGACGATCGGGTCGAGCTTCCAGGTGTGGTTGTAGACGCGCCGCGCTATATCGGTCTTAGTCATGTCTCGATGCCGCCTTCACTGCTGGCTCCCTGCGGAATGCCTCTTAGCATTGAATTTTTGAATGCGCCTCCCGCTTGGCGGGCTGGCCCGACAAAAAGAAAACCTGCGGCAAGCGCGCGGCTCCGGCAATTGCAGCCTCAGGACGCGGTCTTGGCGCCGATCACTCGCAGCGCCGGGCGCTTCCTGCGGATGCCAATGCGGCCCGCCACCGGCGCATCGGCGCGGCTGTCGGCCTGTTCCTTCTCGGCAAACAGCCAGTCGATGAACAGCTGCACGATCGGCGCCGACCTCATCTCGTTGCGGCAGACGACGTAGAAATCGTCGACCGCCGGCACCGACAGGCTGAACGGCGCGACAAGCAGTCCCCTGGCGAGCAGTCCGCTTGCGGTCACCGTATCGCCAAGCGCCACGCCATGGCCATGAACCGCCGCCTCGGTCGCCATGCGAGCATCGCCGAGATGATGGCGGCGGCCGCGCTCCAGATCCAGCGCATCGGCGGCGGCCAGCCAGGTGTGCCACTCACGGCCGTCGTCGCCATGCAGGAAGACATGATCGGCGAGATCGCGCACGGTGCGGATCGGACGATTGTTGATCAGCGTCGGGCTGACCACCGGGAACAGTTCGAGGCCCGACCATTTGCGCATCCAGCAATCGGTCCAGCTGCCGTCGCCATAGTGCACGCAGACGTCGATATGCGGTGCGCGGATGTCCTTGGCGTCATTGGACGGAATCAGCGTCAGCCTGATGTCGGGATATTGCGAGGTGAAGCTGCCGAGCCGCGGGATCATCCACAACAGCAGCAGCGCCGGCACGCAGGACACCGAGAGGGCGCCGGTGCTCGCCGGCCTCGTCATGCGCTGCGTGGCGGCGGCGATACCGTCGAAGGCGGTCGACACCGCCGGCAGCAATTCGGCGCCGTGCGGCGTCAGCTTCACCCGCTGACCAGCGCGCTCGAACAGCTTGACGCCAAGCGACTGTTCGAGCGCCTTGATCTGGTGGCTGATGGCGCCATGGGTGACGTTGAGCTCAGCCGCGGCCTTGGTCAGCGAGGCGTGGCGCGCCGTCGCCTCGAAGGCCCGCAAAGGATTCAGGGGAGGTAGACGCTTGGCCATCGGGGCCTCAAAGGAGCACGATCCCGAAAAGTGGGGACCCGGTTTTCGGATAAGATCGTGCTCAACATTAATGTGAGATTTTCTCACAGCAAAGACCCTAACAATATCAATTGATTTTTCAATGCAGCTGCAAGACACTTTGGGTCGAACAGCATCAAGACGTGAAATCCGCAGGCAGCCGGCAGGATGGCGACCGTCATTGATGGCCGCTCCGCACCAGCCATGGAGGACCGACATGGGTTATGATCGCGGCAAGCTCGAAGCGTTGCGCCGCAAATATGGCGAGAGCCATGGCGGCGAGATGTTCGACCCGAAATTCCGGCGCGTCGCCGACAAGATCTTCTCCAAGAGCGGCACACGGCTGGCGCCCTATTCCGGCATCCCGACCTTCCTCGCCGCGCCCTACCGGGAAATTGCCGCCGACAATCCTGATTTCGGCGACCTGCAGGTGGCGATGATCGGCGTGCCGATGGACCTCGGCGTCACCAACCGGCCGGGTGCCCGCTTCGGGCCAAGGGCGCTGCGCGCCATCGAGCGCATCGGCCCCTACAACCATGTACTGGAATGCGCACCGACGCATGAGCTGAAGGTGGCCGACATCGGCGACGTGCCGTTCCAGAGCCGCTACCGGCTGGAGACCAGCCATGACGACATCGAGCGCCGCACCAACCAGATCGTCGATGCCGGCGTCATCCCGCTTTCGGTCGGCGGCGATCATTCGATCAGCCATCCGATCCTGAAGGCTGTCGGCAAAAAAGCGCCGGTCGGCATGATCCATATCGACGCCCACTGCGACACCAGCGGCTTGTTCGACATGACCAAATTCCACCATGGCGGGCCGTTCCGCAACGCGGTGTTGGACGGCGTGCTCGACCCGTCGCGCACCATCCAGATCGGCATTCGCGGCTCGGCCGAGTATCTATGGGAGTTCACCTACGAATCCGGCATGACCGTGGTCCATGCCGAAGAGGTGACCGGCCTCGGCATCCCTGCCATCATCGCGAAGGCGCGCCAGATCGTCGGCGATGGCCCGACCTATGTCTCCTTCGACATCGACAGCATCGACCCGGCCTTCGCGCCGGGCACCGGCACGCCGGAAGTCGGCGGGCTGACGACGCGGGAAGTGCTTGAACTCCTGCGCGGCTTCAAAGGGCTCAACATCGTCGGCGGCGACGTCGTCGAGGTGGCGCCGCAATACGACGCAACCACCAACACGGCCCATGCCGGCGCGCAGGTGCTGTTCGAGATCCTCAGCCTGATGGTGTTCAGCCCGGCGATCTCAGGCAAGGGAGCCTGACGCATCAGACCATGAAGTTCCAAGGCGACCGCCGCGCTGGAGCCGGCGGCCGCATTCAAACAAAACAAGCTTCCAGCAGGGGAACGAAAATGACACTTCACATGAAGCTCAAATCATCCATCGCAGCCGTGCTGATGCTCGCCGGCCTTGGTCTTGCCACCCAGGCCGCCAATGCCGACGCGCTCGACGACATCACCAAGGCCGGCGCCATCAATGTCGGCATTTTCTCCGACTTTCCGCCCTTCTCCTCGGCCAGTGCCGACATGAGCATCAAGGGCTATGACATCGACGTGGCGCAGTTCATCGCCGACCAGCTCAAGGTCAAACTCAATTTGGTCAGCGTGACCGGCCAGAACCGCATTCCGTATCTTACCGACAAGCGCGTCGATATCCTGATGAGCGTCGGCTATTCCAAGGAGCGTGAGCAGGTGATCGATTTCGCCGCCGCCTACGCACCCTATTATATCGCCGTCATCGGCCCGGCCGCGCTCAAGGTCGAAGGCAAGGACGACCTCGCCGACAAGTCGATCGCCGTCAACCGCGGCACGCTGGAAGATACGTCACTGACCGAGGCAGCACCCGCCTCGGCCGACATCCGCCGTTTCGACAACTACAACTCCGTCATCCAGGCCTTCATCTCGGGTCAGACCCAGCTGATGGTCGTCGGCAACGATGTCGGCGCCCAGGTGCTCGCCCGCCAGGAGGCACTGAAGCCTGAACAGAAGTTCCAGCTTCTCACCTCGCCCTCACATATCGGCCTCAACAAGAACGAGGACCGCCTGAAGCAGGCGGTCAACGACGCGGTCGCCAAGATGCTGGCCGACGGCAAGCTGGACGAAAGCTCGAAAGCCTGGCTCAAAACACCGCTCAATCCCGACAACCTCAAGGATTGATCTCCGGGGTAAGGACCTATCATGGGCTACAGCCTCGACTTCGGCTGGCTTGCCGATGCGATAGGTGCGATCGCGCGCGGGGCGGCCATGACGATCCTTTTGATCGCCGTGACCACGCTCGCGGGAACGTTCCTCAGCATCCTCGGCGCGGCAGGGCGGCGAAACGGCCCCTTGCTGCTCAAGCGGGCAATCGGCGTCTATGTCGAAATTATCAGGAACACGCCGTTCCTGGTGCAGTTGTTCTTCATCTTCTTCGGGTTGCCCAGCATCGGCGTGAGGCTCGATCCGCTGCTGGCCGCCATGCTGGCAATGACGCTCAACATGGCGGCCTACACGATCGAGATCGTCGGCGCCGGGCTCGACGCCGTGCCGCGCGGGCAGACGGAAGCAGCCCTTGCGCTTGGGCTCAGGCTGCGCCAGGTGTTCGTCAAGATCGTGCTGCCGCAGGCGCTCAAGGTGATCTATCCGGCGCTGACCAGCCAGATCATCATCATGATGCTGGAGTCGGCCGTGGTGTCGCAGATCGCGGTGCGCGAACTGACCTACGAGGCCGACATGCTGCAGGCGCGCACCTTCCGTGCTTTCGAGACCTATTTCGTGGTGACGATCGTCTATCTCGTTCTTTCCGTGGGGCTGCGCCGGCTGCTGGTCAGCGGCGGCCGCCACGCTCTGGGAGCCGGCGTGTCATGATCGAATTTACCTTTTGGGATATCGTCCGCAACCTTCTGCTCGCCGCGCGCTGGACGGTGCTTCTGTCGCTGGCGGCCTTCGTCGGCGGCGGTGTGGTCGGCATGCTCGTGCTGTTCTTCAGGATCGCCAAGAATAAATGGGCGCGGCGGCTTGCGTCGGGCTACATCGCGCTTTTCCAGGGAACGCCGCTGCTCATGCAGCTCTTCCTGATGTTCTTCGGCCTGCCGATGCTGGGCTTGCGCATCGAACCTTGGACCGCCGCAGCACTTGGCCTTACCTTCTTCGCCAGTGCCTATCTCGCCGAAATCTGGCGCAGTGGTGTCGATGCGCTGCCGCGCGGCCAGTGGGACGCCGGCGCCAGTCTCGGCCTTCACTATCTGCAGGAACTGAGGCTGATCATCCTGCCGCAAGCGTTTTCGATCACCCGCGCCCCGACCGTCGGTTTCCTGGTGCAGCTGATCAAGTCGACCGCGCTGACCTCGATCATCGGTTTCGAGGAACTGGTCAGGACATCCAACGCGATCAACAACGCGACCTTCGAGCCGTTCACCGTCTATGGGCTGGTCGCCTTGATCTTCTTCGTCATGTGCTTTCCGCTGACGCAATATGCACGCAGGCTTGAACGCGCGACGGCTACAAACTAGGGATCTGCCTCTGCGGTCAGCGCTCGAATGTCTCCCTTGGGTCAGAACTGCCGTTCACCAACGTCCGGTTCTGACCCAAGGAGGTCGTTCGCGAGTTGAACTTCGAACGTCCGCAACGGGTGGCACGCGCCGTTGAGCGGCGCGGCCTGGGAAGCTTCTTCAGTTCGGGAGACCGGCGTTGATATACCCTTCGACAAAGTGCTCCCGGTCAGCGGGATTTTGAAACGGATGTATGTCAGCCCAGCGTCGAGCCTTAAAATTAGGGTTGTCGGAAAGAAACAGTGCAGCCTCCGCCTTCGCTTCATCGAGACGACCAAGTTGCGCCAAGCTGGCCGCCAGAACACGCTGGGAGCCCGTTCGATACGTTGCTTCGTGCTTCAATGCCTCGATCGCCTCGATCGCTTCCCCATATCGGCGCGCGGCATAGTTGGCGAAGCCCAGCACCCAAAAATAGACTCGCGGGGGATATGGGTTGAGCCGGAAGGCCCTCTTGACGCTTTCGACCCCTTCACTCGCCCTTCCTTGGAAGACACGTAGATCCGCCTGCAAGGCCCATGCGTCAGCATGATTGGGATTGAGACGCAGGGCTTCGCCGAACTCCATGTCACCACGGGAAAGATCTCCCTCATAAGCATGGATGTAGCCCAATATCATCCGGGCATCTGCATTTTCCGTGTCGAGGGCTCCCGCGCGATCGGCAGCCTTCAGAGCTGTCGCACGGTGACGCTCCAGATCCTCTCCCCACATCGCCCAAGCCGCACAGTGGCTCATTGCAAGCCATGCATGTGCCGCGGCAAAGCCGGGGTCTTTTTCAATTGCCGCCCGGAGCAGCGGCCGAGCCGCTTCGTTGCCCTTCGTCGATTGCATGACCAATGCTCGACCACGAACAAAATGGTCGTACGCGTCGATGCTTGTTGCACGCGGCCCCACTGAGAGTCGCCCACGAGGAAGCGCCCCTGCAAGTGCGGCGACGATTCGTCCGACTACGTCATCCTGAAGCTTGAAGACATCATCGAGGTCGCCGTCGAAACGATCCGCCCAAACTTGCGTTATCTCAGCCACTTTAGTGAGCTCGGCATTGATACGCACGCGTCCCCCGGCGCGGCGGACGCTTCCCTCGACAATGTATGCGACGCCCAACTCCGCTCCGATCGCGCGGAGGTCGATTTGCTTTCCTCGATAGGCAAAGGATGAATGCCGCGCGATCACGGTCATGCCCGGTACTTTCGATAAGTCGGTAATCAGGTCTTCCGACAAGCCCTCGGAAAAAGGCACCTGCTCAGGGTCGTTGCCGAGGTTTCTGAACGGGAGGACGGCAACCGACAAATGGCCCTGTGCGGATCGTCGTGCTGCATCGCCCTGCGGTTGAGGCTCCATCCCATCTTCATCGTCATGGATCGATCCTGCAAACCGGTAGCCGACGCGCGGCACGGTCTTGATCCACTCCATGCCGTCGCTCGCTTCGCTCAGACTCCTCCGGAGAGCGGCAATCTGAACGGTGAGGTTGCTTTCCTCGATGCTTGTCGCTGGCCAGGCCGCGTCCATTAGTTCCGCGCGGGTCACCACACCGCCGCCTGCTTCGAGCAGCACCTCCAGGAGTGCAAGTGCGCGTGCTCCCATCGGTGTCGGCAGCCCGCGCGCCAAGAGGAGCCTCCGGCGGCGATCAAATACAAATGGTCCGAACCTTAGCGCTTCCCCAGCCATGGCTAGAATTTACACAATCTACCTTCGAATTTCGGAATTTTTCGTAGCTTTCCCCACGCCTGCGATCGGCCGGTTCTTCATTCTCCAGGCATCGGAAGATGGCTTCCGCTTTAGGAGAGTAATCATGTCGACACTGACAGCACTGGTCGGGTTCTCGCTTCTCGCCACCTCGGCACTCGCCGATCAGCCGGTAGCAAACCCAGCATATCTCGGCGTTCGATCCAACAATCCGGAACAGGAAACCTACGCCAGCCGCGTCGATAGCGCTACACTCGCGAGAACCTTAGCGTTCATTGGACCGGCCCGCAGTTTCGGCCCGGTCACCCGCGAGCCGGAGAAGGATACAGTCGCGTACACTCCGCTCTTCGTCGATCCGGACTCATGCAGGGTATCACTCAACATATACCACTGAAATGAAGTTCAACAGTGACGGTTCGAGGGACCGGACCCCCGCAGACGAGGATTCCACGCCGCGTCACCAAGGCTGCTCAAGGCATCGTTTAACAGCCCGCTTCATACGCATAACCGCATGCTATTCGACCTCGACGGCAAACTCGTTTGGGCCAGCCGAGGCTTAATCTTTCCAACAAAGAGATGAGCCGTGTCGGACTTTAAAGATATCTTAATGGAAGTACTTCGGATCGCGACCTTCCAACCCCGCGAGGCCCGCATGCGCTATCACCTTCCCCAGTGGGAAGACAGGGCGCAAGCGTCCGAAAGAAAGAGGGCGTTTGGATGCCCAAGCGCCAGTGCCTTCGACGGGAAACCTGGTGAAAGGGGGGTCGAATGAGCTTGGTGACTCCTGTGTCCTCCCTATCACCCGCTAGATCGGCTTGGTCGCGCAGAAAGCCGCTATTTGCAGGCCGGCATCACCTGATTCTAACAAACCTTGGTCTAAGTCTGGGTATAAACGCCAAGTCGCCCTCGATGGGTCCAGCCATGCGCCCGGTCGTTGTTGTCTCAGAGAACCCCGAAAACGCTGATTATCAAACGATTTTCGGGGCCTGGCCAGCAGGACATCGAACGCGATCAACAACGCGACCTTCGAGCCGTTCACCGTCTATGGGTTGGTCGCCTTGATCTTCTTCGTCATGTGCTTCCCGCTGACGCAATATGCACGCTCGCTTGAACGACGGGCGACTACAAACTAGCAAGCTGCCTCTGCGCTTAGCGTTTCGAATGCCATCTTTTGGGTCAAAAGCAGTCATTGGGGATTATCCGGTTCCGCGTTGTGAAGAACGATTGGTGACGATAACCGTGTTTCCGGCTGCCTCTTCGGAGCTATCCCCTTGTTGGAAGAAGAGTTCTGTGTACTCTCACAATGCTTTATCAAGGGCTTGGGGATGAGAATTGTAATATTCGTCGCGTTGGCCGCGACAGCGGCTGGATGCGCGACCTCTCCGGTCGACTATGGAGCGTCGCTTTCGAAGCAAGACCGGAAATGGGCGTCGCCGGAATGCCAGCAAGCCCGCATGGAGGCTTCGGACTACGACGCTCGCGAAAAAAAGCAGCCGGGCTGGGGAACCGGCGTCTTTCTTGGCCCGTACGGATTGGGGCTCGCAGCAGCCATCAAGGAGCACCAGCAGAAGCAACGAAAATTGTTCGCTCGCGCGGTGCACTTGCGGTGCTCAAGCCTTCCACTGCCAAAGGAGTTGCAAAGCGACTTAAGCCCACAGGCCGCGAGTGCAAATCAGACGAAATATCCATAGACCTCACGACCCCGCCCTCCTCGTGAGGAAGCCGCTTTCATCAATGCCCAAAGGAGAGCGGCGGCGCGATACGATCCCGGCGCAGCCAGCGCGCCAGAAGCAGCGCCGCCACCACCGCCAGCCCCAACGACAGGCCGATCCAGATGCCGACGCCGTCGAGCCCGGAATAGAAGGCGAGCAGCACGCCGAGCGGCAGGCCGATGCCCCAATAGCCGATCGCGGCATAGATCATCGGCAACTTGGTGTCGTGCAGGCCGCGCAGCATGCCGGCCGCCACGGCCTGTGCGCCGTCGAAAATCTGAAACAGCGCGGCAAAGGCCAGGAACGACACTGCAAGCCCGATCACTGTGGCATTGGCCGGGTCACCAAGATCGATGAAGGCGCTGATCAGCAGCTGCGGCCACAGGATCATCACCAGCCCCATCAGCGCCATGAACGAGACGCCGATGACAAAAGCGGTCCAGCCGGCGCGGGAAACACCTTCCGGATTGCCGGCGCCATGGGCGAGCCCGACGCGCACCGTAGCCGCCTGGTTGAGGCCGAGCGGCACCATGAAGCTGATCGAGGCGATCTGGATGGCGATGGCATGCGCGGCGAGCGAGGCCGCGTCGATCAGGCCCATGAGAAGGGCTGCCGCGTTGAAGATCGTCACCTCGAAAGCGAGGAGGCCGGCGATCGGCAAGCCGAGCCGCAGCAAGCCCTTGAAGCGCGGCCAGTCGGCCCGCCAGAAGCGCCCGAACAGTTGGTAGCGCCGAAACTTCGGCTCAAGCATCACCACCGCCGCCATGCCGGCGAACATCAGCGTGCTGGACAGCGTGGTGGAGAGGCCCGATCCGGCGATGCCCATCGAAGGGGCGCCGAGATTGCCGAACATGAACACCCAGTTAAAGAAAACATTGCAGGCGACGGCAACGAAGACGATGACCAGCGCCCAACCCGGCCGCTCCAGCGCCGAGATGAACGAGCGCAGGACGATATAGCCGTAGAAGGGCAGCACCGCCCATTCGAGCCAGCGGAGGTAGATGCCGGCCTGATAGGCCAGCGCCGGTTCCTGGCCCATGGCCAGCAACACGGCCTCGCCGTACCAGAGAAATATCCATATCGGGATTGAGATGAGGATCGCCAGCCACAGGCCCTGCCGCACAGTGCGGCGCAGATCGCGCACGGAATGGCGACGGCGGCCGAGTTCTGTGGCGATCATCGGCGAGGTCGCCAGCATCAGGCCGAGCCCGAAGATCAGAGGCATGAAATAGAGGTTGGCGCCGAGCGCGCCACTGGCCAGCGTGTCCGGACCCAGCCGCCCCATCATCATGACGTCGGTGGCGGTCATCGCGGTCTGGCCGAGATTGGTGAGAACCATCGGCCAGGCGAGCGCCAGCGTCGCCCTGATTTCCTGACGCCAAAGGTTTTCCGGCGCGCGGGCACCGGCTTCGATCGCAGACATTTTTTCGCCTATCCGATTGCGGCGCATCGGCTAAAAGCCGGAAGCCGCGTCTCAGCGCGGAAAATGGCCGTGATCGGTCCGGATTCCGCATTAACAGCACGGCTTGTCTACGAAAGGGGCAGCTATGGCAAGAGGCTGACTCAGAGTAAGAGTTGAGCCAGCAAGGGCGTACGGTCTCAACTCCGCCTGTCTGGCCCGCCTGTTTGGCCCGTCTGTTTGGAGAGAGCGCAAGCCGTTATGGTTGCGTCGTTGGCCGATCTGAAGAGCGGGCATCATATCGATTCCATCGAAAGGCATGCGGATGAGCGCGTTTCCCGAAATCTATATGGTTCGGCATGGCGAGACGGAATGGAGTGCCTCCGGGAAGCATACCGGCCTGACCGACATACCGCTGACGCCTGCCGGTGAGGAGGCCGCCGGGCGGGTCGCTGAGCGGTTACAGGGCCTTTCGTTCCAGGCTGTCTGGTCGAGCCCGTCTCAGCGCGCCTTCAAGACTTGTACGCTGGCCGGCTTCGGTTCGGCCGGCGCGAAAAAGGCCGATCTGGCGGAATGGGATTACGGCGCTTACGAGGGACTGACCACAAAGCAGATCCTCATCGAGCGCCCCGGCTGGCGTCTGTTTCGCGACGGCTGCCCTGACGGCGAGACGGCAGAGGATGTCGGCGCGAGGGCGGATCGGATCGTCAGCGAGTTGCGTGACGTCCACGGCAATGTCCTGGTGTTTTCAAGCTCTCACTTCCTGCGGGTGCTGGCCGCGCGCTGGCTCGGCCTGCCGCCGCAAGATGGCGCCTTGTTTGTGCTGGATACCGCCAGCACAAGCGTTCTCGGCTACGAGCACGACCTTGGCGAACCAATTATCCGGCGATGGAACCAGAGATAGCAGACGCATTGCAGGGTTGTTCGCGCCGCGCCTACCTGATTTCGTCCAGCGCCTGTCTCTGCCGGTGCATCTCCAAAAACACGCGGTAGTCGCGATCAAACCGGCTGGCGGCGGCCGGATTCGACGCCCGCTTCCTGCCGCCCTGCTGCATGGCGAGGCAAGCGGCGTTGAGATCAGGAAAATGCCCGGCGGCGGTGGCCGCGATCATGCCGGTGCCGAGCAGCACCGCCTCGTCGGCCAGCGGCTCGACCACCGTACAGCCGGTGGCGTCAGCATAAAGCTCCATCAGCAGCGGGTTTTTGGTGTGACCGCCGGTGACATGCAGCGTGTCGATCAGATAGCCGTTCTCGTTCAGTGCTTCCAGCACATGGCGCACGCCGAGCGCGATGCTTACGGCGGTGCGCCAATAGAGCTTGCACAGGCTGTCGAACGAGGACTCCAGCGTCAGCCCGCTTATGACGCCGACCGCATGCGGATCGGCGAGCGGCGAGCGGTTGCCGTGGAAATCCGGCAGCACATGCAGCCTTGCCGCAAGGTTCTCGCCCTCGACGGCGCGCAACTCGGCAACGCGCCGGGCGATCCTGGCGTGCATGGCGGCGTCCGGTTCCCCGCCGGCGCCATGCCAGCGGATGATATGATCGAGCAGCGCGCCGGTGGCCGATTGGCCGCCTTCCGACAGCCAAAGCCGGGGTAGGGCCGCGCCATAATACGGGCCCCAGACGCCGGCAAAGGGTTGCGGGTCGGGCGACATCGCCATGACGCAGCTCGAGGTGCCGGCGATCAGCGCCAGATGCCGGCCGATGTTGGTTTCGTCGCCGGCAAAACCGCCGAGCACGCCGAGCGCGCCGGCATAGGCGTCGATGACGCCGGCGCCGACCCGGCATTTTTCTGTCAGGCCGAGCTCAGCCGCAGCTTCCGCGCTGAGACGGCCGATATCGGCGCCGACCGGGCTGGCCTTGTCAGGCAGATTGCCATGCTCGAAAAGGTCGCCGAGCCCGACGGCTTGAAAGAAGTCGTGCCGCCAGCCGGTCTCTTCATGCGCCAGATAGGTCCATTTGGCGGTCAGCGTACATTGCGAGCGGGCGAGCGAACCGGTCGCCTTCCAACTGAGAAAGTCGGTGAGGTCGAATAGATAGCCGGCTTCGTTCCATGTTCCGGGCAGGTTGCGCTTCAGCCACATCAGCTTCGGCGTCTCCATTTCCGGCGACATCACGCCGCCAATATAGTCGAGCACGGCGTGGCCGCTTTCGGTGCATTCATCGGCCTCGGCAATGGCGCGGTGATCGAGCCAGACGATGGTGTCCCAGCGCCTTTCGCCTGACACCGACACGCTGAGCTGGCCACCATCCCTGTCCCGCACCACCAGCGAGCAGGTGGCATCGAAGGCGATGCCGACGATACCCTCCGCTGCCACGCCGGCCTTTTCGCGAGCGGCGCGCACGGCAATGCAGACCGCCGACCAGATATCCTGCGAATCGTGTTCGGCGTGGTCGGCCTTCGGCCGGTTCATGACGATCGGGTGCTCGGCGCGGCCGAGCAAGGTGCCTCCGGTGTCGAGAATGCCTGCACGGGCGCTCCCGGTGCCGACATCGACCGCGCAAACGAAACTGTTCGTCAAGGTGTTCTTACTCTCGCTCCCAGGCCTGCAATCAGATCGGGCAGTTGCAGCATGTCAGCGAATATAAAGTCCGGTTCACTCGACGCAAGCCGCGCTTTCAGTGCCGGGTTGCCGGCATGCGAACCGCCGGTGAAGGCAAGGACGCGCATGCCCGCCGCCCGTGCCGCCGCGACGCCGACGGGGCTGTCCTCGACGACGAGACAATTTTGCGGGATCGCTCCCATGTTGGCGGCTGCGTGGAGAAAAAGGTCCGGCGCCGGCTTGCCCCGCGCCACCATGGCGGCGCTGAACAGATGCGGCTCGAGCAGCCCGAGCAGCCCGGTGACGTCGAGCGCATAGCGGATGCGATCCAGCGTGCCGGAGGAGGCGACGCAGCATGGCATGGCGAGCCTCGGCAGGACCTGCCCGATGCCGGGGATAGGCCTCAGCTCGTCGCGAAATTTGCGCATCAGCCCGACGCGCATCTCGCTCAGATGCTGGTCGGTGATATCAAGTCCGAAGTCGCGGTCGAGGATTTCGCGAACGCTTTTCATGCTCTTGCCGAGGAAATGCTCATAGGCGGCGTCCTCGCTGACACTGCCGCCGGCGAGCGCGATCATGCCGAGCAATGCCGAAACGGACAGCCCCTCGCTGTCGACCAGCACGCCGTCGCAGTCGAAAATGACCAGTTCAGGCGCCATTCAGAGATTGCCGGCGAGGTAGCGCGTCAGCGTCGTACGCGCGCCATCGCCCCAGAGCGCCTTGAGCGCATTGGCAAAGGCCTCGACGAACGCCGCCGAGCGGCCAACATCGCCATAGATGTCTTCCATGGCCAGCCAGGCGGCAGGCGCATCCTTTGCCGCCCTGGCTGTGGTCTGCAGCCGGTCCCAGCTCGGATCGTTGGGTTCGATGACGGCGCCGCTATCGGTCGTGCCGAAGCAGTAGCGGCACCAAAGTGCCGATTCAAGCGCCAGGCCGGCGACGCCCTTGCCGGCCTTCAGCCGGTCGGCGATGGTCGGGATGATGAATTTCGGCTGCCGGTTGGAGCCGTCGAGGCAAAGCCTGCGGATGGTGTCGCCAATCTTCGGATTGGAAAAGCGGTGCTCGATGAGCTGGTAATAATCCTCCAGCACGGTGTCCGGCACCGGCGGCACGGTCGGGATGATCTCGTCGTGCTCCAGTCTGTCGAGAAAGCCGCGCACCAGCGGCTCCTGCATCGCCTCGTGGACGAAATGGATGTCCATCAGCCCGGCCGGATAGGCGATGGTCGCATGACCGCCATTGAGGATGCGGATCTTCATCAGCTCATAGGGCGCGACATCGCTGACGAACTGTACGCCGACCTTTTCCAGCGCCGGGCGGCCGTCGGTGAAATGGTCCTCCAGCACCCATTGCCTGAAGGGCTCGCAGAACACCGGCCAGTTGTCTTCGAGGCCGAACTCGCTCGACAGGATGCCACGCTCACGGTCAGTGGTGGCCGGCGTGATGCGGTCGACCATGCCGTTGGGAAAGGCGACGTTCTCGCTCACCCATTTCGCCAGATTCTCGTCGATCAGCCGGGCGAGCCCGATGACGCCATCGGCGGTGACATGGCCGTTGTGGGGGATGTTGTCGCAGGACATGATTGTGAAGGGCACGATGCCGTCTTTGCGTCGGCGCAACAGCCCGGCAAGAATGATGCCGAACACGGTTTTGGGCGTCGCCCCGGGCTCAGCATCGGCGACAATGTCGGGATGGGTCGGGTTGAACACGCCGGACGCCGGATCGATGAAATAGCCGCCCTCGGTTATGGTCAGCGAAACGATCCTTATCGCCGGGTCGGCAAGCCGTTCTATGATCGCGGCCGCGGCGCCCGGCATCAGAAAATCGATCATGACACCGGTGACGCGGGCGCTCATGTGGCCAGAATCCTGCTCGACCACGGTGGTCAACCAGTCCTGTTCCTGCAACTTGCCGCGGCCGACCTTTTCGCCCTCGAAGACGCCGGCGCCGACAATTGCCCAGTCGTGGCCGACGCCCGCATTGAACAGATCGTCGAGATAGACGGCCTGATGCGAGCGATGGAAATTGCCGACCCCGAAATGAACGATGCCGGCCTTGAGCGCGGCGCGATTATATTTCGGGCCGGCGACCTTTGGCGGAAGCTTGGCGAGGATGGAAGAAGAGAGTTTCACGGTCATCTGCTTTTATCCTTTGGCCGGACGGCTCTTCTCCCCGTGGAGGAGACGGGGAGAAGAGCGCCTTCGCCCCCTCAACTCATCCACTGGCCGCCATCGACATTGTAGGTCTGAGCGACGATGTATTCGGCGTCGTCGCTGGCCAGGAACACCGCCATGCCGGTGAGGTCTTGCGCCGTGCCCATGCGGCCGTACGGCACGGCCTCGCCGACCAGTCTCTTCTTCTCGCCCTTCGGACGGTTTTCGTATTTGGCGAACAGAGCATCGACATGGTCCCAGTGCTCGCCGTCGACGACGCCCGGCGCGATGGCGTTGACGTTGATCCGGTGCTTGATCAGGTCGAGCCCGGCCGACTGGGTGAGCGAGATGACGGCGGCCTTGGTGGCGCAATAGACGGCGACCAGGGCTTCGCCGCGGCGCCCGGCCTGGCTCGCCATGTTGATGATCTTGCCGCCCTTGCCGCGGGCGATCATTGAGCGGGCGGCGGCCTGCAGCATGAACAGCGTGCCGGCGACATTGACGGAAAACAGCCTGTCGTAGCTCGCCTTGCTGATCTCGACGATCGGCGCCAGGTCGAACAGAGCGGCGTTGTTGATCAGAATGTCCAGTCCGCCGGTCCTTGTCTCGACCGCTTTCACCGCCGCCTCGATCGAAGCGAGGTCGGTGACGTCCAGTTTCACGGCGTAGGCGTTGCCGCCGATCTCCGAAGCGGTCTTTTCCGCAGCTTCGAGATTGATGTCGCCGATCGCGACCGTGGCGCCCTCGCGGACATAGGCTTCGGCGAACGCCCTGCCGATGCCGCGCGCCGATCCGGTGATCAGCGCCGATTTACCCTCGAGCCTCATTGCATCATCGCCTTTCCGTCTACGCCGAAGCGGTGCAGCTTGGTCTTGTCCGGCGTCAGATAGATCGTGTCGCCGTGATGGACGGCCAGTTCGCCGTCGGCCCGCACCGTCAGCGGCCCGACACCGTCGGCTTGAACGTGCAAAAACGTGTCGGAGCCGAGATGCTCGGCGACGCCGACCGTGGCTTTCCATTCGCCTGAAGTCTTGGAGATGTTCATATGCTCGGGACGGATGCCAACGGTCTTGGCGCCATGTTTGGCCGCCGGCGCGCCTTCGATCAGGTTCATCCTGGGCGAGCCGATGAAGCCGGCGACGAACAGGTTATTCGGCGTCTTGTAGAGCTCCATCGGCGAGCCGACCTGTTCGATGTTGCCGGCGTTGAGCACGACGATCTTGTCGGCCATGGTCATTGCCTCGACCTGATCGTGGGTGACGTAGATCATCGTCGTCTTGAGCTGATGATGCAGTTCGCTGATCTCCAGCCGCATGGTGCCGCGCAGCGCCGCATCGAGGTTGGACAAAGGTTCATCGAACAGGAAAGCCGAAGGCTGGCGCACGATGGCGCGGCCGATGGCGACGCGCTGGCGCTGACCGCCGGAGAGCTGGCCGGGGCGGCGATCGAGATAATTGGTGAGGTTCAGGATCCGCGCCGCGTCCTTGACCTTCCGATCGATGGTCGCCTGGTCCTCGCCCGCCATCTTCAGCGGGAAGGCGATGTTCTTGGCCACGGTCATGTGCGGGTAGAGCGCGTAGGACTGAAACACCATGGCCAGCTTGCGCTTGGCCGGCGCCTCGCCGGTGACGTCGCGGCCGTCGATGTTGATGGTGCCGGCGGTAGTGTCCTCCAGCCCGGCGATCAGCCGCAGCAGCGTGGACTTGCCGCAGCCCGACGGGCCGACGAAGACGACGAACTCGCCGTTCTCGATGACCAGGTCGATGCCCGGAATGATGACCGTCGACCCGAACGACTTCGAGACGTGCTTGAGCGTGATGTTTCCCATGGTTTCCTCCCCGAGGGGTTATTGTCCGTCGTACATCGCTTGCGGCGGTGCTACTTCACGGCGCCAAAGGTCAGGCCGCGCACCAGCTGCTTCTGGCTGAACCAACCCATGATCAGGATCGGCGCGATCGCCAGGGTCGAGGCGGCCGAAAGCTTGGCCCAGAACAACCCTTGAGGGCTTGAGAAGGAACTGATGAAGGCGGTGAGCGGGGCGGCCTCGGTGGTGGTCAGCCGGATCGTCCAGAACGCCTCGTTCCATGCCAGGATGATGTTGAGCAGCATCGTCGAGGCGATGCCCGGCACCGCCATCGGCGTCAGCACATAGACGATCTCGTTCCAGAGCGATGCGCCATCCATGCGCGCCGCTTCCAGGATCTCGCCCGGGATTTCGCGAAAATAGGTGTAGAGCATCCACACCACGATCGGCAGGTTGATCAGCATCAGCATGATCATCAGGCCGATGCGGCTGTCGAGCAATCCTGTGTCGCGGAAGATCAGGTAGATCGGGAACAGCACGGCAACCGCCGGCATCATCTTGGTGGAAAGCATCCACATCAGGATGTCCTTGGTCCACTTGCCCGGCGAGAACGCCATCGACCAGGCCGCCGGTATGGCGACGAGCAAGGCAAGGATGGTCGAGCCGACCGACAGGAACACCGAGTTGAGGAAGAACTTGAAGTAACCGCGCTGCGCCTCGACCGCGGTATAGCTCTCCATGGTTCCCGACGGAAACAGGTTGAAGCCCTGGATGGCCTCCTGCTCCGACTTGAACGACGTGATGATCGTATAGAGGATCGGGAAGAAGATCAGCAGTGCGACGATCCAGGCGGCCGCGGTCGCGATCGTCTTGTGCTGGGTGCTGACTGCACGTGCCATCGTTTCCTCCCTTATTTGTCCAGGTTCTTGCCGACCGCGCGCATGGCGAAGAAGGCGACGATGTTGGCGAGAATGACGGCGAGGATACCGCCGGCGGATGCCTGGCCGATTTTGAACTCCAGCAACGCCTTCTGGTAGACGAGGAAGGGCAGGTTTGTGGAGGCGTAACCCGGGCCGCCATTGGTGGTGACCAGGATCTCGGCATAGACCGACAAAAGGAAGATCGTCTGGATCAGGATGACGACGGTGATGGCGCGCGACATGTGCGGCAGCGTCAAATAGATGAAGCGGCTGATGAAGCCGGCCCCGTCCATCTCGGCGGCTTCCTTCTGCTCGGCGTCGAGCGACTGCAGGGACGTCAAGAGGATCAGTGTCGCAAACGGCAGCCACTGCCAGGCGACGATGATGATGATCGCCGGCATGGGATATTGGCCAAACCAGTCGATCGGCTGCCCGCCGAAGAAGCGCGCAATGTCGGCAAAGACGCCGTATTGCGGATGCATGATCATGTTCTTCCAGACCAGCGCGGCCACCGGCGGCATGACGAAGAACGGCGAGATCACGAGAATGCGGACGATGCCCTGTCCCCACATCGGCTGATCGATCAGCAGCGCCAGCAGGATGCCGCCGATCACCGTGATCAAAAGCACGCTGGCCACGAGGATAAGCGTGTTGAGGATCGACTGCAGGAATGCCGGATTGGAATAAAAAAGCGCGTAGTTCGAGAAGCCGACGAACCCGTCGCGGATCGGGTTGAGCGGGTTGTACTGCTGGAAGGAGAACCACAGGGTGAATGCCAGCGGCACGATCATCCAGACGAACAGCAGCACCACGGATGGCGCGATCATGTAGCGGGCAAGCGAACGGGTCTGCTGAGTAGCCATGACGGTCACCCTTCGAAGGTCAGCCAAATTTTCAGAGTTTGCCAAGTTTTCAGAGCTTGAAGGTGGCCGCCCGAACTGGGATTCGGGCGGCCCCTGCCGGCCATGATGGGCAACCGGCTTTCGGCACCGGGAGGAGCCTACTGGATATAACCGCCCTCGGTCATCGTCGCGGTGGAAGCGTCCTGGGCCTGCTTCAAGGCGTCGTCGACACTGGTCTGGCCGGCGAGCGCCGCTGAAAACAGCTGGCCGACGGTGGTGCCAAGGCCCTGGAACTCAGGGATGGCGACGAACTGGACACCGACATAAGGCACCGGCTTGACGGTCGGATGCGTCGGATCGGCGGCGTTGATCGAGTCCAGCGTCATCTTGGCGAACGGGGCGGCCTTCTGGTATTCGGGGTTGGCGTAGAGCGAGGTGCGCGTTCCGGGCGGAACATTGGCCCAGCCTTCCTTCGAGGCGACGAGCTCGAGATAGTCCTTGCTGGTTGCCCAGGACACGAACTTCTGAGCCGCGTCAGCCTTCTGCGTGCCGGCGGGAATGGCCAGCGACCAGGCCCACAGCCAGTTGCCGCGCTTGCCCAAGCCATTGTCGGGCGCCAGCGCATAGCCGACCTTGTCGGCGACAGTTGAGCTCTTCGGGTCTGAGACGAAGGAGGCAGCGACGGTGGCGTCGATCCACATGCCGCACTTGCCCTGCTGGAACAGCGCCAGGTTTTCATTGAAGCCGTTCGAAGATGCGCCCTCGGGGCCATTGGCCTTCATCAGGTCGACATAGAACTGCAGCGTGTTCTTCCACTCGGGCTGATCGAACTGCGGCTTCCAGTTCTCATCGAACCAGCGTGCGCCGAAGGAGTTCGACATGGCGGTCAGGAAAGCCATGTTCTCGCCCCAGCCGGCCTTGCCGCGCAGGCAGACGCCGTTCACGCCATTGGCGCGATCGGTCATCTTCTCGGCGGCCTGCTTGATGAAGTCCCAGGTCGGCGCGTCGGGCATCGTCAACCCGGCCTTCTCCATCAGGTCCTTGCGGTACATGACGAAGGAGCTTTCGCCGTAGAACGGTGCCGCATAAAGCTTGCCATCGACCGACAGGCCGTTGGCGATGGCCGGGATGATGTCCTTGACGTCATAGTCGTCGCCGAGCTTGTCGAGCGGCAGCAACCAGCTCTGCTTGGCCCAGATCGGAACCTCGTAGGTGCCGATGGTCATCACGTCGTACTGGCCGCCTTTGGTGGCGATGTCGGTGGTGACGCGCTCGCGCAGCACGTTCTCCTCGAGCGTGACCCACTGGAGCTGGATGTCGGGGTTCTTGGCGGTGAAGTCGTCGGTCAGCGTCTGCATGCGGACCATATCGCCATTGTTGACGGTGGCGATGGTGATGGATTCGGCATGCGCGGCGAACGCGAGGGTGCTGGCCGACAACAGACCCAGGGTGAGCGTGCGAAGTTTCATCAAATTCCTCCCATAGACCAAGCTGAGCATTTGCCTTGGCTATGAGCAATTACTCACCTCGCGTGATTTATGTCAAGCCGGATTCGTTGCTGCAGCGCAGCACGCAGCCTCGTGCGGCATCCGGTTCCAGACGCGTTCGGGGTATTTTGAAGACGGTTGCGATGGATCTCGGCATCCGCGTGGAACGACCTATTGGCCGGCAATCTCGGCCAGGATCCATTCGCGAAAAGCGCGGATCTTCGGCACGTTGCGCCGCGCCTGAGGATAGACCAGCCAATAGGCGTGGCCGTCGTCGCCGACCAGATCGAAAGGCTGGATCAGGCGGCCATCGGCAAGCTCGGCCTTGAAGAGAGCGGCCGTCACGATCGCTACGCCCTGCCCGGCAATCGCGGCGTTCGCCTCGTAGGCCTGCGCCCCCATGCTGGTGCCGGGGCGCTTGGCGAGTTCCTCGACCGGCAGGCCGGCGGCAATAAACCAGTCCCGCCACCAGATGTCGCCGGGGTCGAGGATCGGCAGGCGTAACAGATCGGCAGGCTCCTTCACCCCGCCGATGGTCGCCGCGAGTTTCGGGCTCAGCATCGGCGTGAAGTCCGCATTGAAAAGCTTGTGCACCTCCACGCCCGGCCAGTTTCCGCCGCCCGAACGGATGGCGATGTCGATGTCCTCGCGGGCGAAATCGACGAGGCGGTTCGATGTATCGAGACGCACGGCCAGCGATGGATGCGCGACCTGGAACGAGCCGAGATGCTGCGCCAGCCAGTTCGAGGCAAAGGTCAGCAGCGTCGAGACGCAGAGCACCCCATCGGCGCCGCTGCGCGCCGCGGCATAGGCTCCACCCAACAGGGCGAATGCCTCGCTGACCGCAGGCGCCATGCGTTGCCCCGCCTCGGTCAACACGATCTGCCTTGGCCGGCGCAGGAACAAAGGCGCCCCGACGCGCTCCTCCAGAAGCTTGATCTGATAGCTCGCCGCCGCCTGCGTCATGCCGAGCTCGCCGGCGGCCTTGGTGAAGGAAAGATGCCGCGCCACCGCCTCGAACACCCGGATCGCCTGAAGCGGCGGGAGCTGGGAGACCTGCCGTGACTTGAGTTCAGGCATAAGCCCTCCTTATGGGCCGTGATCGACGTTTGATTGGCAGCAAGGCCCGATCCAGCCGATATTTGAGGTCGACGATCACTCTCGTCTACAGCGCCGCGCGTCCTTTTGGACGCGCAAAGGACGCTGTAGCACTTTTGATTTTGCGCATGATCCTTTCCGAAAATCGATATCGATTTTCGGGTCATGCGCCAGGCATAACGAAGGCTGACGATCATGACCACGGTACAGGAAAAGCTATTTCTGACGCCAGGCCGAGGCTGGTTTTTGCGGCTGGCGCGCGGATTGGCACGGCACGGACCCAGGAATCGGGCCTATCTCGACATCAGGGAATTGCCGCCGCATCTACAGCGCGACATGGGTTTTCTTGACGGCAACGATCCTTGTGGCCGGCGCAAATAGCCTTGCTGGACTTATCGCAAATCAGCTGGTGGCCAGCAAGGCGGCGGCGGTCCGTTCGTCGGTGATGAGGCCGTTGACCAGCCGCCGGTTGACAGCCGCAAGGATGCCCGGCAGTTTCCGCTCGCCCATGGCGAGCGCGATCACCAGCGACTTTTCACGCGACGGCAATGATGCCGACGACACCCTGTCATTGGTGATGCCCTCGATCATCCGGCCTTCGCGATCGAACACCCAGCCGACGATCTCGGCGACGCCGCCTGCCTTTTGCAGCGCTTTCAATTCACTCTCCGAAATGAAGCCGTCCTCGTAAAGCGGCGCCTTGGGGCCGAGATCGCCGATGCCGACGAAGGTGACGTCGGCTTCCGCGGCAAGCGCCAGCGTCGGTTGGATCATCGGCTGGCTGAGCAGCATCTCGCGCTCCGCCGGCGAGGAGGCGATGACCGGCAGCGGCATTGGGAAGGACCGCGCCTTGACCCTGTCGGCCATGGTGAAGATGACGTTGTAGAAGGCGGCCGAACCGTCGGGCGAGATGTTGCCGGTCAGCGACACAATTTTGTGCTGCGGGCATTCCATCGGCGGCAGCTGCTCGATCGCCGCCTTCAGCGTGCGGCCGGTGCCGATCGCCATGACGATCGGCGTCGGCGAGCGCAGCCGCCGCTCGATCTCGGCAGCCGCCGCCACGGCGACGCCGATGTTGGAGGAGGAAGCGGGATCGCTCGGCACCACCTCGACCAGATCGAGCGCGAACCGCGATTTCAGCCGTGCCGCGAGGTCGAGGCAATTGGCGATCGGGTGGTCGACACGCACCTTGATCAGCCCCTCCGACACCGCCAGCGATACCAGCCGCTGCGCTGTCTGCCGCGAAATGCCCAGGCTCGAGGCGATCTGGTCCTGCGTGTTGCCGGCGACATAATAGAGCCAGCCGGCGCGCGCCGCGTCGTCCAGCCTGTTGCTGCCGCTGTCCTGCCGGGAATTCAACTTGCTGCCTCCCTGCCCCCGAGCATCGAGGCGGGAGCGCCTTACTTTTACGGCGAAACGCGCGTGTGCGCAATTGCCTACCGCCAGAGCAATTGCTTAGCAGGTACTCGATGTGCCTGTGGTGTTTCCAGTGGATGATCGTAGCCAAGCAATTTTTGAAGTCCGGCAATTCATGAACTCCGGCAATGTCGGCGCGGCGGTTTATCTCCCGACGCAAACCCTTTAAGGGATTCGGACAAAGGAGCCTCGCATGACGCCGAAAGCGGTTTTCTGGGACATGGACGGCACGCTGGTCGACAGCGAGCCATTGCACGAGGCGGCGCTGATAGCGGCGCTGCACAGCGTCGGCATCGCGGCGCCAACCAACCTGCATGAGCGGGTGCTCGGCATTGCCGCATGGCCGGTCTACGAAATGCTGCGCGACGAGTTCGGCCTCGACCTGCCCTTCGACGACTGGATCGTGCGCAAATACGACCACTATCTGCCGATGGCCGAGACGCTGAAGCCGCGCCCCGGCGCGATCGAGATCTATAAAGAACTGCGCGCGCTTGGCGTGGCGCAAGCGGTGGTGTCCAATTCCGACCGGCTGGTCGTCGACGCCAATCTGCGCATGGTCGGTCTTTTCTATCCCGGCATGAAGACGATCAGCCGCAACGACGTGCGCGAAGGCAAGCCGCACGCCGAGCCCTTCCTGCGCGCGGCATGGCTGGCCGGTGTCGATCCGGCCGATGCCGTGGCCGTCGACGACAGCGTGACCGGCGCCACGGCGGGACTGGCGGCGGGGATGAGGACGATCTTCTGGCCGGGGGCGCCTATGGAAGGGCCGCCCGGCGCAATCATTATCAACAGCGCCGACGAATTGCGGGCTGAGCTGGGGCTTTAAGCTTGGCAAGTGGAGTGGCCGCAACCTAGACGCGCCGATGATTGGCGAAACCGGCGATGAGAGCGTCCTTCTCCCCGTCACTATACGGGGAGAAGTGCCCGGCAGGGCGATGAGGGGCGGCGCCGAGATTGACAAGGAAGGCGCTTTTCCGAGAGATCACAGTCAGGCCGAGTTTTGACTTCGTCCCACACTTTCGGGCGCTTGCGCCGCCCCTCATCCGCCTGCCGGCACCTTCTCCCCGTATAGTGACGGGGAGAAGGGGCTCTCAGTTCCGGTAAACCGGCTCCTGCTCGTCGAGGATCGCCTTCAATTCGGAAAGGTGCCGCTCGGCTTGGCCGGGATAATCTTCCTGCTCCGTTGCTGCCTTCTCGGCGATTTCGTCCGACAGGACCCGCAGCGGTCGGCCGGTCCACAGCGCCTTGATGTAGGTCTCGGCGGCGCGTTCGAAATAGAACATGCGGTTGAAGGTGTCGGCAACGGTATCGCCGATGACCAGCACGCCATGGTTGCCCATGACCATCACCTTGACCTTCGGATCGGCAAGCAGTTGCGAGCAGCGTTCGCCCTCTTCCTCGAAGGCGAGCCCGCCATAGTGGCCGTCGACGACGTGGCGGTTGAAGAAGATCGCCGAGTTCTGGTCGATCGGCGGCAGCGTCGAGTCGGCGAGCGAAGCGAGCACCGTGGCGTGGATCGAGTGCACATGCATGACGCAGCGCGCATGACGCACGTTGCGATGGATGGCGCCATGCAGGCCCCATGCCGTCGGGTCAGGTGCATTCGGGCCGGAGAGCGTATCGGGGTCGTTGGCGTCGATCAGCAGCAGGTCACTCGCCTTGATGCGCGAGAAATGCACCTGGTTGGGATTCATCAGGAATTGCGAGCCGTCATCGTTGACGGCCAGCGAGAAATGATTGGCCACGGCTTCATGCATGTTGAGCCGCGCCGTCCAGCGGAAGGCGCAAGCCAGATCGACGCGCTCCTCGTAGAAGGGCAGGTTAGTCAGCATTTCCTTCTGCAGGCGGGCGATGCTCATCGAAAACCTCCGTGAAAGAAGCGAGGATGCCGCGCGCCGCAGATGCGCGCAACCGGTTTCGTTTGGTGCAGACGAGCGCTTTGCCTCACGCCGCAGTGCTTCTGGCGGCGTCGACGCTTAGCCCGCCATGCTCGACGATGAAATCGATCACCTCCTGCAGACCCTTGCCGCGCGACAGATCGGTGAAGCCGAACGGCCGCTTGCCGCGCATGCGGGCGGCGTCGCTCTCCATGACGTCGAGATTGACGTTCACATAAGGGGCGAGATCGCTCTTGTTGATGACCAGGAAATCGGACCGGGTGATCGCCGGCCCACCCTTGCGCGGGATTTCCTCGCCTTGGCAGACCGAGATGACGTAGAGCGTCAGATCGGCGAGGTCGGGGGAAAAGGTGGCGGCAAGATTGTCGCCGCCCGATTCTATGAAGACGATATCGAGATCCGGGAATTTCTTGGTCATCTCGGCGATCGCCTGCAGATTGATCGAGGCGTCCTCGCGGATGGCGGTGTGCGGGCAGCCGCCGGTTTCGACGCCGATGATGCGATCCTCGGGCAGCGCCTGAAGCCGGGCCAGCATTATGGCGTCTTCCCTGGTGTAGATGTCATTGGTGACGACGGCGATGGAGAACTCGTCGCGCAGCGCCTTGCAGAGCTTTTCGGTGAGCGTCGTCTTGCCGGAGCCGACGGGGCCGCCGATGCCGATGCGAAGAGGACCATTGGCTTGTGTCATCTAGGGAACTCCGTGATGGCAAGGAAGGCGAAGCCGAGCCCTACAACCAGGCAGAGCGGCGAATAGTAGCTGACATCAAGCCGCGCGAAAGGCTGTTCGGGCGCCAGCCGGCGCCACCAGGGCGTGAAGCCGGCAATGCCGCGCCCCAGGAAGACGAGTGCGATGAGCAGCGCTGTCGCGACAAGCCCGGCCTTGGGAAAGAGCGTGGCAAACATGCCTTCAAGCGCCATCGGCCACAGTGTCGCCAGGCCGAGGCAGGCGGCGACGGCGAAGCTGGCGAAGGGCGCCGGCATCTCGTCGACGCCGCGAAAGCCGACCACCGCGCGGGCACAGGAGGCAGCGTCCCTACCCGGCCAGATCCCGCCAATACCCCAATAGACATGCAGCGCGGTGATCAGCAGCAGGACGAGCGAGAGCGCGAAGGCGAGAATGATCATGAACGGAACAGCCGCGAATATTGCGTCTCGTGCTTCATCGCCATGACATCCGAGACGAACGCGCAGCCGCCGAGATCATCCAGCGTCGAGCCGGCAGCACGGGCGGCGACGTTGAGCGCCAGCGGTTCGAAGCCGGCAAGCAGCGCGGTGGCGCCCGTCTGGCCGACGACGCCGAGTCGGATCGCAGCCTGGACGAGGTTGGAGAAGAAGGCCTGCAGGAAGGCCGACAGCGCATCCTGCAGGGCAATGGCGTTGCCGCCAGAAACGGCGCCGACGGCGACGCAATAGGCGCACTCGGCCGGCAGACGGTCCAGCACCTGACACGGCCATGCCGATGCCGCCTTCAGGAAGGCGGCGCCCTGCAGCATGGTCTCGGCATGGCGCTCTCGCGAGCCGGCCAAAGCCTCGGCGAGTGCGGCGATTTCGGCGAGATCGCCGGCTTGGCGGGCGCGCCGCCAGCTTTCGGCAAACAGCACGGCATCGTTCCAGCCCGAGCCCATCTCGACCAGCGTCTCCAGCCATGCGACGAGGCTTTCGCTGTCGGCGACCAGCCCGGCATGCACGGCTTGTTCGAGACCATGGCTGTAGGAAAAACCGCCGACCGGGAAGGCAGGCGACAGCCACGCCATCAGCCGCAACAAAGCGATGTTGGAAGGCTGGTCAGTCATGGTCGTGCGAGTGGCTGTGCGAGTGCGACTCGCTCTGGGTTTCGGAATGCGCTTCGGCGTGGCTGTGTGCATGCGCTTCGGCATGGGTATGACCGTGACTGTGCCCTGAATAGGCGCCGCGCATCGGTGCGAACGGTTCGGAAACGTCGCTCACGGTTGCACCCAGCCCTTCAAGCATCGCCTTGATGACGTGATCGCGCAGGATGAGGATGCGGTTAGCCTCGATGGCGGCGGCAAGATGCCGGTTGCCGATATGCCAGGCAAGCTCGGACAGATGGACAGGGCCGCTGGCACGGATATCGTAGAGCGGTTCCTCGGCCGCGACGATCTCGATATGACGGCCATCCTCCAGCACCAGCCGGTC
The DNA here is from genome assembly GCF_055811755.1 of Mesorhizobium sp. WSM4840. NCBI lineage: Bacteria > Pseudomonadati > Pseudomonadota > Alphaproteobacteria > Hyphomicrobiales > Phyllobacteriaceae > Mesorhizobium > Mesorhizobium sp. WSM4840. Next base: position 22,442 of record NZ_JBVVQD010000007.1, on the reverse strand, counting down.
GCCATCGTTCAAGGTCACCGGTTCGGGCAGGTCAACCAGCACTCTATCGCTACGGGCCGTTTCGATGGCGCGGCGGCGCAGATGCCGCTCGTCATGGGCAAGCACGGCACGATCATAGGGCGTGACCGCTCCCGCTTGGCCGGCGGCGAGCACCGAGACGGCACGCGGGAATTTGGTGAAATCGGTGCGGATGTCGAGCTTCATGTAAAAACTGCCTTTCCCAACAAGCGTAGCCTATCGCGTCCGCCGCCCCAATGGTGCTCAAACAATCGTGTCGAAGAGCCGCAGGATAAATGCTGATCTGTAGTGATCCTTCGCGCCCCCCTCTGTCCTGCCGGACATCTCCCCCACTTGGGGGGAGATCAGCCGTCACCACCGCCTTCGCGAACCGCCACTGTCGCAGAAGCGAGCGGTGCGCCCAAGCTGCCGATCTCCCCCCTTGTGGGGGAGATGTCCGGCAGGACAGAGGGGGGCGCTGTCCCTCGGCCTTCAAAGGTTCTGCACCGTCGTAACGCTCTGAGGCAACGATGCCGCCAAGGCGATGGTCGGTGTCAAAACAAAAAATACCTCTGCGCCATCGGCAGCACGGTGGCCGGTTCGCAGGTGAGCAATTCGCCGTCGGCGCGGACCTCGTAGGTTTCGGGGTCGACCTCGACATGCGGGGTGGCGTCGTTGAGCACCATCGAATGCTTGCCGATGCCGCCGCGGGTGTTGTCGACGGCGACCATCTGCTTGTCGACGCCGAGCCGGCCGCGCAGTCCGGCATCGAGCGCGGCTTTCGAGACAAAGGTCACCGACGAGTTGGTCATCGCCTTGCCATAGGCGCCGAACATCGGCCGGTAGTGCATCGGCTGCGGTGTCGGGATCGAGGCGTTGGGATCGCCCATCGGGGCGGCGGCGATCATGCCGCCGATCAGCACCATGTCCGGCTTAACGCCGAAGAAGGCCGGGTTCCACAGCACCAGATCGGCGCGCTTGCCGACCGCCACCGAGCCGATTTCGTTCGACAGGCCATGCGCGATGGCCGGGTTGATCGTGTATTTGGCGATGTAGCGGCGGACGCGGAAATTGTCGTTGTCGCCGGTTTCCTGCGGCAGCGAACCACGCTGGCGCTTCATCTTGTCGGCGGTCTGCCAGGTGCGGATCGCCACTTCGCCGACGCGGCCCATCGCCTGACTGTCGGACGAGATGATCGAGAAGGCGCCGATGTCGTGCAAAATGTCTTCGGCGGCGATGGTTTCCTTGCGGATGCGGCTTTCGGCAAAGGCGATGTCTTCGGGGATCGACGGCGACAAATGATGGCAGACCATCAGCATGTCGAGATGCTCGGCCAGCGTGTTGACGGTGTAGGGCCGGGTCGGATTGGTCGACGACGGGATGACGTTGGGCAGGCCGCAAACCTTGATGATGTCGGGCGCATGGCCGCCGCCGGCGCCTTCGGTGTGGAAGGCGTGGATGGTGCGGCCCTTAATCGCCGCCACCGTGTTTTCGACAAAGCCGGACTCGTTCAGCGTGTCGGTGTGGATCATCACCTGCACGTCATAGTTGTCGGCGACCGACAGGCAGCAGTCGATTGCCGCCGGCGTCGTGCCCCAGTCCTCGTGCAACTTAAGCGAGCAGGCACCGCCCAGCACCATCTCTTCAAGCGCGGCCGGCAAGGACGCGTTGCCCTTGCCCGACAGGCCGATGTTCATCGGGAAGGCGTCGAAGGACTGGATCATGCGCGCCAGATGCCACGGCCCAGGCGTGCAGGTGGTCGCCAGCGTGCCATGCGCCGGTCCGGTGCCGCCGCCGAGCATGGTGGTGATGCCTGACATCAGCGCCTCCTCGATCTGCTGCGGGCAGATGAAGTGGATATGCGCGTCAAAGCCGCCGGCGGTGAGGATCTTGCCCTCGCCGGCGATGATCTCGGTGCCGGGGCCGATGATGATGGTGACGCCGTCTTGCATGTCCGGATTGCCGGCCTTGCCGATCGCGGCGATGCGTCCGTCCTTGAGGCCGATATCGGCCTTGAAGATGCCGTCTGATGCATCGACGACCAGCGCATTGGTGATCACGGTATCGACCGCGCCTTGAGCGCGGGATACCTGGCTCTGGCCCATGCCGTCGCGGATGACCTTGCCGCCGCCGAATTTCACCTCTTCGCCATGAAGGGTGAAATCCCTTTCGACCTCGATGAACAGTTCGGTATCGGCAAGCCGCACCTTGTCGCCGACGGTCGGGCCGTACATCTGGGCATAGGCGGCGCGGGTGATTCTAGCCATCAGCAATTGCTCCCGAAATACGGCCCAAAACACAGCCGGCCGAAGCCCGGCCCCACATTGTCGCCATCCTATGGTCACGCAATGACCCGCTGAGCGACACCTTCCGATCCCATTTAACGTTTGAGGTGGCCGGGTCACCCCAAAACGACCGTTCGCCAACCGATGGAAAGGAAGATCCATGCGCAAAACGATAAGTCTCGCAGCCGCCGCCACCCTCCTGCTCGCGACCGCTGCCAGCGCCCAGCAACAGCCTGCGCCGCAACCCGGCGAGCCGCCGGCTTCGCCCGCTCCCGCGGCGCCCGGCGCCCAGCCGGAAGCGCCGGCGATTCAGACCGTCAACGTCGTCGACATCGAGGAACTGCCGGAGGAAACGAAGACGAAGGTCAACGAAGTGATCGCCAAGCGCGGCGAGGACGGCCTGCAGAAATTGCGCAGCTCGATCGACGCGACCCCCCAGGTCAAGTCCGCGCTCGAAGCCAAAGGACTGACCTCCGCGCAAGTGATCGCCGCCAGCATGGATGCCAATGGCTCGCTGACCTTGATCACCAAGAAAGCGAGCTGACGATGCGCTGTGGCGGGCCGGCACAAGGCCGGCCTGCCGCATCCGGGAGGGAACCTTCGCAGGGCGGAATACGTTTCGACTTTTTGGCCTAGTAACGAGTCTCGAAAGCGGCTCCGAGAGCGAGCGATGGCGATCACCACCTTCCCCGACACCAGATGGCTGCATATGATTGCCGCAACTGCGTTTCTCGCGGCGAGCGTTCCCCAGGCCGCGCTGAATGCGCAGGGCCTCGAAGGCCCGGATACGGTCAACAAGATCATCGGCTCGGAGGTCGGCCAGGAAGAGACCAACACGGCTGTGGAAGCCGGCAAAGTCGCCACGGCGATCGACCGGACGCGTGAAAACATCGGCACGGTGCGCAAGACGTCCAAGCTCGACAAAGTCGACATCGTGTTCCTTACCGACGCGGCGCGCACGGAAGGCGGTCTGCCGCCGGCGATAGAAAGCAAGGTCGAGCAGCATCAGGACGACATTGCGGAACTGCGCCAGGAGATCGAGGCGAACGCATTGCTGTTCAACGCCATCGACTCTCGACGCGTGCAGACCGAAGACGTTCTCGCCGTGGAATTCGACGATCCTGGAAAGGTCGTCATCTACGCCGCCGCCAAGCCGCCCAGCTGAGCCGAAACTGCTCGACGCTTCTGATCTCACAACGCGCCCATGATTTTTTGCTGAAACCCGTAGACCTCGCGCTTGCCGCCGAGCGGCACCAAAGTGACGTCGCGCTCCTGGCCGGGCTCGAAACGCATCGCCGTGCCGGCGGCGATGTCGAGGCGCATGCCCCGCGCCTTGTCGCGATCGAATTTCAGCCCCTCATTGGTCTCGAAGAAGTGATAGTGGCTGCCGACCTGGATCGGCCGGTCGCCGCTGTTGGCCACTTTCATGGTGACGGTCGGCTGGCCCTTGTTGAGTTCGATCTCGCCGCCTGCCGTGATGATTTCGCCCGGGATCATCGCCAGCCTCACAAGACGCCGAAGACGAGGCCGGCGGCGAAAAGCAGGATCGCCGAGAGCGACGTGCGTTTGATCGTTGCGGGGACCATTGATATGCCTTCCGTTATCAGGATCGTGCCGTCACGCGGCATTGCGGGCCGGGCCGCAGCCTTCGGCCTTGAGGACGCGCTTTGTCGAGGCGGGATATTTGTTCAGCATCGCTGCCGGCCTGATCGGCCGCACTGAAAAATTGCCGCCGCAATTCGGGCAGACGCCACCCAGCACGTTTGCCGCGCAATCGGCGCAGAAGGTACACTCGAAGGTGCAGATCAGCGCATCCGCCGCCTCAGGCGGCAGGTCCTTGTCGCAGCATTCGCAGTTGGGGCGCAGTTCAAGCATTTTCTTCTCCTCACCTTATCGGTTCATGCACGGTCACCAGCTTGGTGCCGTCGGGAAACGTCGCCTCGACCTGGACGTCGTGGATCATCTCGGCGATGCCCTCCATCACCTGCGCGCGGGTGACGACGTGGGCGCCGGCCTCCATCAGTTCGGCGACCTGGCGGCCGTCGCGGGCGCCCTCGACGACGAAGTCGGTGATCAGTGCGATCGCCTCCGGGTGATTGAGCTTGACGCCGCGTTCGAGCCGCTTGCGCGCCACGATTGCCGCCATGGCGATGAGCAGCTTGTCCTTTTCCCTTGGCGTCAGGTTCATGCGTTTTCCTGGAATGGCGTAATCGGAATCAGAGTGACCATAATTTGGGCAGACCCGCCCGTCCGTTGAGCAATTCGACAAGCGGAACCAGCCGCTTGCGGAGCTGGTAGCCGTCCTCGGCAAACAGCCTCGCAAGAAGCTTGCCAGATTTCTTCACGCTCCAGACGCTGGCGTCGCCCTGGCCGCCGATGATGTCCCGGGCCGGATCGAGCAAAGCCTCCACCCGCGGCGAGATCATCAGCACCGTCGCCATGGCGATGGCGCCGCCGGCCACGGCGGAACGGCCCAGAATGGCCGCAATGCCGGGCCCGATGCGGAAATCCTCGGCATGAACGAGCGCTCCTTCCTGGCTGACGCGCCAGCGGTCATGGAAATTGCCGTGCGCCGCGCGTTCGCCCATGGCGAGGCGGCCGAAGACGGTCGCCTCGAGCACCAGCGCCTCGGCACCGGCGGCAAGCTCCAGGTCGAGCCTGCGGGCAAAGGCCGATCGATCAAAGACGATGGTTTCCTGCGGCAGCCAGCCGATGCGGCCGCCGGCGCCGACCGTCAGCTTCACCTGCACCTCGGCACGATCGGACGCGGCGCGGTAGATCTTCTCGCAGGCCTGGGTGGTTATGGTGGTGGAGGCGCCGGCGCCGACATCGACCTCCCAGCCGAGGCGGTCGCCGCCGGTCAGCCCGCCGGCGGTGTTGATCAGGACGGCTTCGAGCGGATCGGCCGAGACGGCCGGCATGCGGATCTTGGCGGAACCATCCTGATAAAGCCGCCGAAGACGCGTGCGGCCGCCATTCCTGTCGCAAGCAAGCTGCGCCGTTCCGGCGACGCGCTGGGCCGGCGGCACATAGGTCAGGCCACGTTCGATCATATCCATGGCGCTAACGATAACCACACTCATATGGTTTGAATCCGAAATTCGTATCACTTTGGAGCAGGGTAATGAACGAATTTCGGATTCAAAGCCACACTGGAGCGCCGCGCTCCCCTCGGACGCGCGAAGGACGCTCCAGCACTTTCCAGTTGGCGCATGATCCGTTCCGGAAAACCGATTCCGGTTTCCGGGGTCATGCGCTGGCAACTTATAGCATTCTTGTGTGATTTGGATTTGAGGTTCCTAACCGCCGGTGCCATTAAAGTCGTAGGAACCTCAAATCCAGACCACACCGCCGGCTTTGTCGACATATAGCTTGTTGCTTGACAACGTTTCGGTTTCTATAGAGGAGCCGTCTTGGTACGGTCACACAGCGCCTGGCGGGATAAAAGGCGATGATGACGATTTGAGCCTGGGGAAAAAGAGGCGCTGATCAGTTGGCGTCGAGAAACGACAAGGGTTGGGGAAGGAACCGAATGGCTGACCAGCTGGCAACGGACATCATCGAGAAGATCAAAGCTCATGCCGAGCCCGGTGGCGAAGAAATCACCACCAGCACCGAACTGACCTCACTTGGCATTCATTCGCTGGAACTGACGGAGATCATCTTCGACCTGGAGGAACAGTATGGCATCGAGATCGAGATGAACACGGTCGATGCCTGGAGCAATTTGAAGAACGTCGGCGACATGGTCGAGGCGGTTCGCGCGCTGATCGCGAAAAAAGCCTGAATGCACAAGCGCGTCGTCATTACCGGCATCGGCGGCATATGCGGGCTCGGCACCAATGTGCCCGCGATCTGGGACGAGATGCGCGCCGGCCGCTCGGCCATCGGCCCGATCGTCAATTCGGAGCTGCATGACCTGAAAATCAGGGTCGGCTGCGAAATCAGGACGCTTCCCGATCACGGCATCGAGCGCAAGCAGGTCGTCTCGATGGACCGCTTCAGCCTTTTGGCGACGATCGCCGCGCGGGAGGCCGCGCAACAAGCCGGACTGAACTCGCACGCAGCCAATACTTACCGGGCGGGCGCTATCGTCGGCGTCGGCGTCTGCGGCTGGGAGGCGATCGAAGAGAGCTATCGCGCCATCCTGCTCGAAGGCAAGAACCGCACCGGCATCTTCACCGTGCCGAAAGTGATGCCGGGCGCTGCGGCCGGTCATGTCAGCATGAATCTCGGCCTGCGCGGGCCGGTCTTCGGCATCACCTCGGCCTGCTCCTCGTCCAACCACGCCATTGCCTCGGCGGTCGACCAGATCAGGCTCGGCCGCGCCGACGTCATGCTCGCCGGCGGCACCGATGCGCCGCTGGTCTGGGGCATCCTGAAAGGCTGGGAGGCTCTGCGGGTGCTGGCGCCCGACACGTGCCGGCCGTTTTCGGCCGATCGCCAGGGCCTGGTGCTCGGCGAAGGCGCCGGCATGGTTGTGCTGGAAACCTACGAGCATGCCATGGCGCGCGGCGCCACGATTCTTGCCGAAATTGCCGGCGCCGGCCTTTCCGGCGATGCCTCCGACATCGTCGCGCCGACCATCGAAGGGCCGGAGGCGGCGATGCGCTTCTGCCTCGTCGATGCCAGGCTCAACCCGGAAGACATCGACTATGTCAATGCGCATGGCACCGGCACCAAGGCCAACGACCAGATCGAGACGGCGGCGATCAAGCGCGTCTTCGGCGATCATGCCTCCAGGCTTTCGATCTCCTCGACCAAATCGATGCATGCCCACTGCCTCGGCGCGTCGGGCGCGCTGGAGCTGATCGCCTGCGTGATGGCGATCCGCGAAGGCATCGTGCCGCCGACGGCCAATTTTCGCGAAACCGACGCCGATTGCGATCTCGACATCACGCCGAATGTGGCGCGCGAGCGCAAGGTGCGCGCGGCGATCAGCAACGGCTTCGCCTTCGGCGGCACCAATGCGGTGCTGGCGTTCAAGGCGGTCTGACCGCAACCGGATCATCCAAATACGGCGAGACTTGTTGCCACTCGCCGCGACCGCGCGCTTCCGCGCGAAAAATCCCCGCCCTGGAGTTTCGATGACCGACCTGTCCGCCTTTCCGATCGCCACGCGCTGGCCGGCCAGCCATCCCGACCGCATCCAGCTCTATTCGTTCCCGACGCCGAACGGGGTGAAGGTGTCGATCGCGCTGGAGGAACTCGGCCTGCCATACGAGGCGCATGCGGTGAACATCGGCAAGAACGAAAGCTGGACGCCGGAATTCCTGTCGCTGAACCCCAACGGCAAGATCCCGGCGATGATCGATCCGGACGGCCCGGGCGGCAGGCCGATCGGGCTGTTCGAATCCGGCGCCATCCTGCTCTACCTCACCGACAAGACCGGAAAGCTGGTCCCGGCCGACCCGGTGCGGCGTTACGAAACGATCCAGTGGGTGTTCTTCCAGATGGCCTCGATCGGGCCGATGTTCGGGCAGGTCGGCTTCTTCCACAAATTCGCCGGACGCGAGATCACCGACAAGCGGCCGCTGGCGCGCTATCGCGACGAATCGCGGCGGCTGATCGGTGTGCTCGAGACGAGGCTGAAGGGCCGCAGCTGGATCATGGACAACGATTACACCATCGCCGATATCTCAATGCTGGGCTGGGTGCGCAATCTGATCGGTTTTTACGAGGCAAGGGAGCTGGTCGGCTTCGACGACTTTCGCAATGTCGCGGCATGGCTGGAACGCGGCCTTGCCCGCCCGGCGGTGCAAAAGGGTCTTAGTATCCCCGCCAGGGGCTAGCTCAATCGGCCGCAGGCGTCGAGAAGCGGCTGGGCCTATTTTGCCTTGGTTTTGGGTTTTGAGCCGCCCTTGCCCATGACGGAAGCGGCAAGAGACGCAGCGCTCCTGGCGGTGGCGACAACCGCACCGGCTGCGACATTGGCCGTCGTTTTGACCGTGCGCATTGCGCTATCTGCCATGGAGCTGCCGGTTGTCGATTTCCTCGGCTTGGCGGGTTTTGCCGTGGCCTTGGCTGCGGCCGGCATCACCTTCTTCGGTGCTGCCTTGCCAAAGGTGCGCTTTGCCGCATCCTTGGAGCGGGCGGCGACCGCTGGGCCAGCGCCTGTCTTTGATTCAGTTGCCTTTGAGCGAGTTGCCCTGCCCTTGCGGGGCGCAGGCTTTCTTGCGTTGGTTGCCATCGGAGTTGCCATTGGACAGTTTCCTCATGTCAGCATCATTGCCGTATCTGACATAACGGCCGGAAAGTCCTAAGGTTCCAGGCGCGGGCTGTCCTGCAAATCAGGATTGATCGGCGAGATCACCAGATCGGCAGGGCGGCGGCGGGCAAGCACGCGGTCGATGTTGGGCATGTCGTTGTAGGCGATCCAGGCGCGGGCGTCCTCATCGGAGCGGCCATGCTCGTGCCATCGCTCCAACAGCCGGCGCTCGAGCTCGGCGCGCGGCACATCGACGAAGATCGAGAAATCGAACAGCGGCGCCAGCCGCGACCAGGGTTCCTCGTCAAGCAAGAGATAATTGCCTTCGACCAGGATGAACTTGGTGTCGGCGGCGATGATCGAAGCGGCCGCACGCGAGAGCTCCATGCTGCGGTCGAACACCGGAATGGCGATTTCGGGCTCGGCCGCGCGGATGCGCTTCAGCAAGGTTTCGAAACCGGCAAAGTCAAAGGTTTCCGGAGCGCCCTTGCGCGCGCGCAGGCCGCGCTGCTCAAGCACGGCATCGTCGTAATGGAAGCCATCCATCGGCACGATTTCGGCCGCCCCTTCCGGCAACAGCTCATGCAGGCGGGCCGACAGCGTCGACTTGCCGGCGCCCGGGGGACCGGCGATGGCAACGACAAAACGCCGCGCCTTGCCGGCGCGCTTGAAGATGGTGGCGGCGAGATGAGCAGTCTCGGACATCGGAGCCTTTCTGGCTGGGTGTTTTGGATCGCATCTTGGCGATAGTTCGCGGGAAATTCAAACGCGGGAATGGCGTTGCCCAGGGTAGTCGCTTCAGTAGTGATCTCTTGCTACTTGTGTTGAAGACCGACCAATTGTCGAGGTCGACGCCGCTGCCCCCTCATCCGGCCGCTTCGCGGCCACCTTCTCCCCGTTGGGGAGAAGAGAGAAGCGTCGGCGCTGGCGATCTCCTCTCCCCTCGGGGAGAGGTCGGATTGCCCCGAATTGCCCTTTGCAATTCGGTTGGCAATCCGGGTGAGGGGGCAGCGCCAACGCTCGCAGTGGAAGGGGCGAACTCCAACCTGAAGCGATCGCCCAGGACACTCAGGCTGGGACCGACCTGCCGAGCCGCAGGAAATCGCTGTCGAAAGCCACTTCCCGCATCGTACCGTCTGCCGCCGTGAGGCGCATGTGCCCCTGCGCGGTGGCGATGTCGCGCGGCGGCTCGCCGCCGGTTTCTTGAGGCAGGGCGCCGATGATGTGGCGGAACGAGACATTGCGGCCTTCGCCAAGGGCAAAGGCGGTCGCCACCCCTTCCCGCTTCAGCCAGTTGTCACCCAGCGATGCGGCATGGCCGAGCGCGGTGCGGCCGTCCTCGATGCCGAGCACGCCGCGATGGCGGCCGCTCCACGGCGCGTAGTCGCGACCGCCATTGCTGATCCACAGCATGGTGACCGGCAGTTCGGCCGGGTTCTTCAGCACCACAACGAGATCGGCTTCCGCTTTTCGCGCCAGTGCGGTCCAGCCCGGCCCGCCATGGTCGGTCTCGACCAGCGTGACAAAGTCCTCACGGCTCTGGTCCATGCGATAGTCGGTCAGGTCGAGCGTGCCGCCAGCGGCGGCGGGAAAATGCGTCAGGTCGGTGGAACGCGAGGGATAGGCGAAGAGGAAACGGCCGCGGGCCGGATCGGGCTCCAGCGGGTCGTCCGGCGTTGCGGCAAATCGCTTCGGCGAGAAAGCCAACTTGCCGCCGTCCTTCATCACCGTCATCGGATGATGGGCGACGGAAATCGCGCCCGAACCGCCGGAAAAGACGTGTTCCTGATAGAGAAAGGGATGGTCGTCGCGCAGGGTGAGTATCTTGTCGACCGTCGCGCCCATGACCAGGTGCTGCAGCCTGAAAACGGCCCGCCAGCCATCGGCAGTCGCCTCGGAGGCGACGACATCCCAGCGGCTGTTGGCCGGCCAGCCATGCAGGGGTGCTTCCTCGACATCGCTGCGCGAAAACGGCGCGCAGAGGAAATCGCCGGACAGGCGAACGGTGCCGGCGGGCAGGTCTTGCGGCAGCGTCTCGCGCGGCTCGTCGATCCACGGCGCGCGATGCAGCGGTTTTAGCCGGCGCCCGTCGATATCGACCGTCATGTCGGCGAGATGGCCGACGGTGAGATCGACCGTTACCGAAATGCCGTTTGCCCTGATGGTGAGCGTATCCATGGCGCACCTGCTGATTCTGCCGGCGCCAGCAAACCCGCTCGGTGCCGGTTACGCAAGCTGTGGCCGGCACTTCGTATCGGAGACAGGCCCCCTCATCCGGCCCTTCGGGCCACCTTCTCCCCGAGGGGAGAAGAGGCTGACGCCGGCGTTTGCGCCCTTCTCTTCTCCCCGACGGGGAGAAGGTGGCCGCGAAGCGGCCGGATGAGGGGGCTGCCTGAAGTTGACGTAGCGAAGCGGAACCTGGGTGAAGATCATTCGCCCGAATGCAGCTCTCCTCGGGCCTGTGGACGAGGGATAATCCTGGGCAACACCGGCATTAACCAAATAGACGGCGCCATTGGGTTACGCTAGTTTCCCGTTCGTTTCAGCAACTGCCACCTTTCAGAACAGACCCATCTTGTCCCACCCGCACCTCTTTCCGCTCCTCCAGAAATTTGTCGCGGCGCTGGCGCTGCTGCTGCTCGTTGCCGGCTGCGCGACGACGCCGACGGAGACCATGCTGGCGGTGCCGGCGCCGGCGCAGAAATATGCGGCTGTTGTCATCGACGGCAGCAGCGGCAAGACGCTGTTCGAGGCCAATTCGACGGCGCCGCGCTATCCGGCGTCGCTGACCAAGATGATGACGCTCTACCTTCTGTTCGAGGCGCTGGATCAGGGCCGCATCAGCAAGACGACGCTGATCCCGGTGTCGGACAACGCCGCCAGGCAGCCGCCGACCAAGCTGCGCTTCAGGCGCGGCGAGACGATCGATGTCGAATCGGCGATCCGCGCGATCACCGTCAAATCGGCCAATGACGTGGCGGTCGCCGTCGCCGAATATCTCGGCGGCAGCGAACAGGCGTTTGCCGCGATGATGACGGCCAAAGCGCGCCAGATCGGCATGCGCAGCACCGTCTTCCGCAATGCGTCGGGCCTGCCGGACGCCGGCCAGCTGACGACGGCGCGCGACATGGCGGTGCTCGGCACGGCGCTGCGCGCCCGCTTCCCGCAGCATTTCCACTATTTCTCCGAAAGCGACTTCATGTTCCGGGGCAGGCTGGTGCGCGGCCACAACGACATGCTCGGCCGCGTCCGCGGCGTCAACGGCATCAAGACAGGCTATATCAGGGCCTCAGGCTTCAACATCGTCACCTCCTACGATGCCGACGGCCGCCGGCTGATCCTCGTGGTGATGGGCGCCGACAGCGCGCGCCAGCGCAACGACCACGTCGAGGCGCTGATCCAGCGCAACCTGTCGCCGACGTCGAACACGACGACGCGGCTGCTGTATGCCGAGCAGTGAGGGGTGGAAGTTCGGCAGCGATGGGGGCGAGCTCTTGATCGGTGTGGGTGGTTCAACTTGACAGGTGACGGCAATTATGCTAGGAATTTATTCATCGTGCTGATTTGCGCCGACGACCCGCCCGCCGAGGCGGGTTTTTCATTTCAGGCTTCGGCCCACTTGCCCGTTGAAGCCTGCGCCTGCTTCCGCTAAGAAGCCGTGGCCGGCCGGTTCACCGGCTGGTTCGTTTTCCGGATTATCGATCCTGAAGGCACCCGTAGCTCAGCTGGATAGAGCGCTGCCCTCCGAAGGCAGAGGTCACAGGTTCGAATCCTGTCGGGTGCGCCATTAAGTCACAGAAATCATTCGGTAAAATTCTCCTTTTCCAACTTCTTTTTCGACAGTCGGTTTCTGCGGTAACCGGGTAACACTTACTTGCCTGATGGCGGGCAAGAAATCAGGATCGGACTGCCGAAATTTGCCTCTGAACGATCTGGCGCGCGCTGAACTTGATAAAACTGTGAACGTATGCAGGCCTTCGACTGCAAAGTCAGACATTTGCTCGTGGACGCGCTATCAGACTAACTTGAACTATTGTCGATCGATGATTTAAGGAGGGGCGATGCCGATAGCGACGGTCAAACAACTCTGTACCACGAGCCCTCTCGTTGAGAGCGACAGCCTAGTCGAGCAGGTAGCTCAACTTGAGGATTTTGCTTCGGGTAAAATCGACGGCCGAGATTTCTTTCGACGCAATCACTTCACTGCGGGCCTGGAATTGCTCGTGCAACGCGGATTTCAACGTCTGGCAGGAAAAACTGACGATGGAGCTTTCTATCTTACCCAGGCAATGGGCGGCGGTAAGACACACAGCTTGATCGCTTTTGGCTTGCTTGCGTCTGATCCCGATTTGCGGAAGGAAGTAGTCCCACGTATCGCCAGCGGCACCGAGTTTGGTGCCGCAAAAGTGGTGATCTTCAATGGCCACCAGAACCCCGACAGTCTGTTGTGGGGATACGTTGCCGACAAGCTGGGCCATGGCGATGTCATGGCTCCCTTTTGGCAAAAAGGTGCACGATCGCCGGGGGTTGACGAGTGGGTAGCTGTTCTTGGCAATGAACCGGTGCTTATCCTCTTAGATGAGTTGCCCAGCTACCTCCAGATGGCGCAGGGCGAGCCCGTCGGAAACACGACGCTTGGTGATCTGACGATTGGTGCGCTTGAACGTTTGTTTAATGCCCTGCCTCGATGCCCGCGTGCATGTGTAGTCGTCACGAATTTGAAGGACGACGTCTATCTTGATGGTTCCGGCCAGCTTCGAACGCTCATTGAGAGCCTCACCAAGCACTACGACCGGAACGCGCAAGCGATCACCCCGGTCCAGCAGAATACCGGCGAGGTATTTGCGATTGTTCGAAAGCGTCTCTTCGATAGCCTGCCATCCGCCGACCGGATCGATGAAGTGGCTCAGGCTTATGTCGACGCGCTTCAAAAGGCCAAGCGCGTCGACACTATCGCGACTACGCCGGAGACGTTCATCGAGCGCATCCGGGAAACCTATCCCTTCCATCCTTCGATCCGTGACATCGTCGCCCGTTTCTCGGAGAACCGCGGCTACCAGAAAACCCGTGCGCTCATTCGATTGCTGCGCCTCGCCGTGCGCGGGGCGCTCAATGCGAACGACAATGCCTTCCTGATCGGACTTCAACACCTCGATTTCAACGACCAAGGGACGCTTGAGGAAGTCCGCAAAATCAATCCTGCTTATTCCAATGCAATCTCGCGGGATGTGGCGGACCGAGGCAACGCTCTGGCTGAAAAGATCGCGGCCGCGGATGGTGTTCCAACTGCATCGGCAGTGGCCAAGGTTTTGCTGATGTCATCATTGTCGACGGCCGAATCACCGCTGCGTGGCCTGACGGACGGCGAACTGATCGAGACACTGGTCGATCCGCTCCTGGAGGTTTCTGAAATCAAGGCTGCCCTCGGCCGAATCCAGGGCCAAGCTTGGTATCTTTTTCAAGGTGTTGATCAGCGTGTCTTCTTCGGCCAGACCGCAAACGTGACAGCTGAGATCACCGAGATCGCTTCGAACATCGCTGAAGAACAGGTCGATCAGACGCTTCGAGCGAAGTTGCAGGAGGTATTCAAACCTCGCACCGGCGCGCTCTATTCCGATCGGATGGCGATCTTACCCGCGCTCGACGAAATCCAGCTCGATGATGACCGTCCGACACTCGTTATCCTGGAACGGGCCGCCGATAAGCTGCCTCAGGACTTTGACGACTGGTGGAAAAAACAGGACCTGCAGAACCGGGTTCTGGTTCTCACCGCCGATCCGAACGCGGTTTCGACCCTTCGAACAAGCGCGCGGCGCACGCGGGCCATCGAGAAGGTCGAAGAGCGGATCAAGGGGCAGCACGGCCTATCGTCGTCGCAGATGCAGGAACTTCAGGGCGTCAAGGAGCGCGAGGCCGCCGGCTTCACCAGCGCGCTTCGCGAGACCTTCAAGACGATTGTTTTCCCGACCGGCAAGGCGCTCCGCAAGGTTGACGACTTCCGCATGGAATTCGACCGCAACGACTATTCCGGCGAACAGCAGATCGTCGATACGCTGACGAAGCGTGGCAAGTTCATCTCCAGCGACAAGTTCGACGCCGAATTCGAAACCCTCCGCCTCGACGCCGAAGACATCCTCTTCGACGCCGACGCCGTTCAGCAATCCTCGCTGAAGCGCAACGCTGCGGTACGATCCGGTTGGTTCTGGCTGCCGCGTGGCGGGTTCGATCAACTGGTGAAGACCGCCGTTCAACGCGGCTTCTGGCGGGAACGCGAAGGGCTGATCGCGAAGAAGTGGGAGCGCAAGACGAAAGTCTCTGCGCGCCTGGACGATTTCGGCCCGAATCCGCTCGAAACGGGCCGGTTCCTGATCAACGTCACGCCCGAAGACGCGGATATGGTCTATGTGTCCGAGAACGGGCCTCCCGATCCGGCGACGGCAACGAAACTCAACGGGCGCGTCCATGAGACGGCGGCTGCAGCGGCATGGTTCGTAGCGGTCGATAGCAAGGGCGAAGCCAAGACCGGCGACGCCTTCGAATGGCGCGCGCCGATCCGCGTGAAACCGGATGTGAAGAGGGTTTCCGGTGGGCACAAGGTGACGTTCGTCGTCAGTCCGCGCTCGGCGCAGGTTCGCGCCACTTTCGACGGCTCAGATCCGAAGAGCGGCCCGGTCGTTGGTGCGGAGATCGATGCGCCCGCCGGAGCCACCCGCCTTCGGGCGGTTGCGGATATCAACGGCCAGTTCAGCGAGGAAGAAAGCGCTCCGCTGCAAGGCGGCATGAACGAGCCCGGCGGCGGCCGCTATAGCCCGGTCAAGCCCGCACTGAAGCCCGACGCGCCGGCGACCATGACCTCGCGTTTCGAGCCTAAGGATACCGCTACCGCCTTCTCCGCGCTTGATCGCCTCGCAAAGACGCCCGACGTGCGCATCCTGGGTGGTTCTATCGAGGTCAATGGTGCGCGCTCGGAGGCTGATTTCCTCACCCTGCGACTTGGTCGCGATGTCCCCGTCCCCGCCGCTGATCTTGATGCGCTGGTGAAGACCCTCGTTGAGAGGCTGAACGCCTCGGCTCCGACCGTAAAATTGCGCCTCGATGGCATCGCATTCCCGTCGGGACGCGAACTGACTGCGTTTTGCGACGCGGCAAGCGAGGATTTTGATCGTGTGATGTGGACGCAGATGTGAGGATCGCGTTGGTATAGCCATGAAAGCAGTGAGCCAAGGATCCGGGATCCCAAACTTTGATTGCGCCGATATTTACGAGGAGCACGGCTATCTCGTGCGCCTGACGAAGGGTCGCGACGCGAAGGTGCAGGTCTTCGAGGTCTTCGGGCGACCGCCGACAGAGCGCGAGGCGCAATGGGCGCCGGAGACGATTCTGCGCTGCGAAACCTCGCGCGATGTTTGGGATGTGATTTCGCCGGAACTGCGCTCTGAGTTCAATCGCCGGCTCAAGGCGGAGGGCAAGCCTGCCGGCCGCTGGGGTGCCGAGGAAACCGCGGTGCAGCGGCTTTTGGGGAAGGAACTGCTGGTGCTTCTCTGGGCGGTCGAGCTGGCCGATGTGAAGCCGGAAGAAGTCGCCGTCGCGATCCGCAATTGGGTCGGCCTGAAGGCCGAAGAACGCTGGTGGCTCTACACGATGACGGCCGCTGCGACCGGCCTTGCCCATCAATATGGGATGGGTTGGCGCGGCGCGTTGCGCCAGGCGCTATGCTTCGGCACCCGGAACGACGCTTTTCACCTGGGCACGATCGCAGGCCGCGGCACGCTCGCACCGCGCGCGAATGAAAGCTATGCCGGGGCAGGCGGCAAGGCGAAGCGTGCCAAAGCCAAGAAATCAATGCCCGACGATCCGGGTTTCCTCTTCGCCCCGCCCCTGCCTACCGAATAGGTTTGCAGCGTTAGCGTCAAATAGAGATCCGGAGTTTCGATGACCGCGCAAATTACTGCAGGACAACAAGAGGGCGCCAAGGGTCTTGCGCCATTTTCCCTGAAAAATGCGCCTTCATTCATTGAGGCAGAGTTTCCTGTTGGACGGCTCTCGGCGGAAGCCTACAAAGAGCGCAAAGCGGGGCAGGGACAGACTCTGACGGCACTCGGCTCCTATTGGAAGGGAAGGAAGCCGCTCATTCTCGTTCGTGCTGTGGTGCTTGGTTGCCTCATGCCAACGAGCGATGATCCCGCCACTGATCTCGAAGTCTTCCTGAAGCTAATGGCAATGGATGACGAAGCATTCGGCCGACGATTCGACGGAAGCGCATCGGAGTTCGCGCGGCTGTTTCCGGCCCATGCTGAACTTATCACTGAGGAGCTCGGAAGCAGACGCGTGTGGCGCGACGATTTGATGAGGGTCGACCGGCAGGCGCGCGTTGCGGAGGCCTTTGCTAGTCGTCCGTACGCCGAGCGCCTGATGCGCGTGCGTCGGCCGGAAGAATGCGACGTGTCAGAACTGCTGGCCGGCATCTGGCCGGCGATAAACCAGCACCTAGGCACAGACGCTCGCTCACTGCCTGAGTTGGTCGAACAATTGGGCATTGCCAGGTTCGGTCATCGACCCAAAGTGGCTGACACATTTTGCGGCGGTGGATCGATCCCTTTTGAGGCAGCGCGCATCGGCTGCGATGTCTATGCCTCGGACCTCAACCCTATCGCATGCATGCTAACCTGGGGCGCGTTCAACATCATCGGGGCGTCCATGGAAAAGCGCGCCGAAATCGAGCGTACGCAGAAGGACGTCGCGGCGGCCGTTGATGCAGAGATTGTTCGGCTCGGCATTGAGCACGATAAGGACGGCAACCGCGCAAAAGCGTACCTCTATTGTCTCGAAACCCGATGTCCGAAGACGGGCTGGATGGTGCCTATGGCACCATCGTGGGTCATTTCCAAAAAGTGGAATGTTGTGGCCAAGCTCGTACCTGATCACGCCGCCAAGCGGTACGAGATTCAAATTCATTCGGGCGTACGGCTTGACGAGATGGTGGAAGCTGCAAACGGCACGGTTCGCGACGGACGATTAGTGCACCCGATGAACCCGGAGCGCTCTGGCGTCGAGATAAAGACAATCCGCGGTGATTTTCGGGATGAGAAAGGTGTCAACCGCAACCGCTTGCGTCTTTGGGACAAGTCGGATTTCATCCCACGTCCTGATGATATTTGGCAGGAGCGGCTCTACGCGATCCAGTGGATTACCAAGGACAGTTTGGGCAAGAGCCGCCAAGAATCCTATTTCGCCGGCGTAACCGCGGATGACATCGCAAGGGAACGAACCGTAGAAGCGATTGTTCGCGAGAATTTGGCACGGTGGCAAAGCGAAGGGCTCGCGCCGGACATGCCGATTGAACCGGGGGATGAGACAACTCGTCTATTTCGCGAGCGTGGTTGGTCACATTGGCATCATCTATTTGGAGCTCGTCATATTATCGCCTTAGCAAAATACAAAGAAGCTGCAAATAAGTACCCAGAATTATATTTGGATTTAGCACAATCCCTAAATATTACTTCTCGCAACTGCATGATCAATAGCACCGCCAGCCAAGGAGGCGCTGTCAAGTATGACCATGTTTTTCACAATCAGGCGCTCAATACGTTTCTGAATTATGGCTGTCGGGGCGTCGCAAGTGTACTGGAGTCCGGCCGATTGGACACGGAAAGCTTTCCAATTCCGTCGACGCGAGCACATATAACGCCGATGCCTGCTACCTCAGTCTCCAACATCGTAGATATGTTCGTAACTGACCCTCCCTACGCAGATGCGGTGAACTATCACGAAATCACCGAGTACTTTATTGCCTGGCTCCGCAGGAACCCGTCGCCTCCTTTCAGATGGTATCCACGAGCATATGCGCGGCCGCCTGGGCATCGATTTCGTCGACGGCGGCAATCGCGAGGTCAAGAACATCGAGCGCGCGCTGCACATCTGGACCTGGTCGCCGAAGACAGCCGCGCCCGCCGATGCAGTCGGTGGATTGCAGCCGCCGCTCGGCAAGCCGTCGATTGCGGTGCTGCCGTTCGACAACATGTCGGGCGATCCCGAGCAGGGCTATTTTGCCGACGGGATCACCGAGGACATCATCACCGACCTTTCGAAGGTCTCGGGCCTGTTCGTCATCGCCAGGAATTCCTCCTTCGCCTACAAGGGCCAGGCGCCGGACGTGCGCAAGGTGAGCCGCGAGCTCGGCGTCCGCTACGTGCTGGAGGGAAGCGTGCGTCGGGCCGCCAACCGTATCCGCATCAACGCCCAGATGATCGACGGAACGACGGGCGGCCATCTCTGGGCGGAGCGCTACGATCGCGGTCTCGAAGACATCTTCGCGGTTCAGGACGAGGTGACCCGCACCATCGTCAGCGCGCTCGAGGTGAAGCTTACCACCGGCGAGGAGGCGCGGCGCGGGAAGCACGGCAAGGTCGATCCGGAGGTCTACGATCTGATCGTCCGCGCCCGCCAGACCGCCTTGCAATTTCGTCCCGAGGCATCGGTGGAAGCGCGCAAGATGCTGGAGCGCGCACTGGCGATAGATCCGGGGCTGGCTCTCGGCTATTCGGGGCTCGCCATGGTCACCTTCGCCGACTACGCCAACCAGTGGAACGGCGCGACCGAGGACAACCTGACCAAGGCGCGGGAACTGGCGCACAAGGCGATCGAAACCGACGACACCGAGCCGCAAGGCCATGTCGCGCTTGCGATCTGCCTTTCCTGGATGCGGCGCCTGGACGAGGCGGAGCATGAAGCGGAGCGCGCCATCGCTCTCGACCCCAATTCCGCACAGGCCTTCAGCGTACTTGGCAGCGTGAGGGATTTCCAGGGGCAGCATGAAGATGCGGTTGCGCTTTTTACCCGGGCCCATCGGCTCGATCCCCAGTTCGACATGTCCCTGCACCTAATGGGAAGGGCCCTCCTGGCGCTTGGCCGCTTGGACGAAGCCGAGATCGCGTTCAAGCGGCGGCTGGTGCTAGCGCCGCGGACGGACATGACGCGCTTCTATCTCGCCTGCCTCTATGGCCTCACCGGACGCCACGACGAAGCGCGCCGCTACTGGCAGGAGACGCAGCAGGTCAATCCGAATTTTTCCGTCGAACGCCTCGGTCAGATACTCCCCTATCGGGATCCCGGTCAGCTCGGTCGGCTGATGGAGGGGCTGCGCAACGCACACCTGTCGCCTCGAACAGGCCGCGATCGAATGCGCCGGCAATGCGGCACAGAACCGCGAGCTCTCGTCGCCAACGCCGGCATCCAGTCAGCCGTCTTTCAATTCGACCGATGCTCGGCTTCAAGCCGACCGTCACCGCCGGCATCATCCTGTCCGGTATCGAGATGGTTCACATGATGCGCAAGCACCAGGCGAGGTACACCTACAATCCCAATCCATCCCTGGCCGAGCAGTTCGCCATTCTCGCCGCCTGACCAACAGCGCACCACTTCTCCCTGCGTCCCAAGTCAGCCGTTGCAACAAAACCAGTCCCGGATCGTGGCGGAGACGCTGGTGCCTGGCACGTCGGTGGCCGAAGCGGCGCGCCGGCGCAACATGAACGCCAACATGCTGTTCATTTGGCGTCCCGAGGTCGGGCAGGGCCGCCTGCCAGCTGTCGCGCCCCAGCCGAAAGGGGCCGACAAATCCGCTGCGATGGAGTTCATCCCGATTGGCATCATCGGTCGCGATGACGGGCCCAGGCCTATAAGCGCGGCGCCGCGATGCAAGCCTCGCTCCCGATTATTTCGGGGCCCACTGAGCCGGAGCCGCGCGATACCTTGAGGAGACCCTGGAGCGGAGGGATAAGCGGAATCCAGACACCTGATTATTGCGGATGTGCCGAGGCGGCGGTAGCTTACCTCCGGGCCATCGAACACGGGCCTTCGGGCTAAGGACGGGGTCAAATGAACAGAAGACGTCTATTGCGGACAACCGCAGCAGCCCTCCCCTTCCTGCACAGCCTGTGGTCGTGGGTGCTCAGCCCGATCCAGGCGGCGGCAGCAGACCGTTCTATGTCGCGCGTCCGTCCGACTCACCCGGAATGGCCGTCCCAGGCAAGTTGGGACCGGCTTAACCAGGAGGTCGGGGGTCAACTCGAAAAGGTTCGCTCACCGCTCGCCGCGTGCATGGAAGCGCCGTCGAGCCCCCGCTGTTGGTGGCGCCTGGCTCCCAAGGTGCCGGCGACGGCGGTTGCGTGAACTCCACGCCGCGCTCTGTCAGCCGTTCATAGGCCGCCCCGACATCGGGTGTAATTAGAATTGCACTCGGCGTCTCGCCGGGCGTGTCGTCGGGCCGCTCTGTGAAAAGCAGATGGGTGGGCGACTCCCCGACGGCCAGCTCGATCCAGCGGAGACCGTCCCGATAGGGAGCATCCGTCGCGACCTTAAGCCCTACCTTGTCGCGATAGAATGCGATCGCGCGATCCTGGTCGCGCACTGGCAGATGGGCGAATTTTACATGGCTGAACATATGATTCTCCTTGGTCCCGCCCGGCCCTCCTCACCCCTCCATTGAACGATGAAGAACGATGAACGCTCTCGCTGCATCGCCTACCCGGCGCCACGGCCAAGACGGTGAGATCGCCGACGTCGAGGACACGGTCGCCGCCGGCTCAGACATTCCAGGGAAGCCTCCCGGAAGCACTGAGTCACAAACCACGTAAACCATCTCTTCCGAAGCCCGCGCCCACAGGTCACGTGCCTGAAACCCGGAACTGTGGATCGGCGCGGTCGCGTCGGCCGTTTGCCTGCGCCAACGGTCGGCGCGATCTTTATTGTCGCTTCTTTTTTCAGCCCATCTTGGCAATGACCTTTGCCATATCGTTGGCGTCGAACGCCCTTAGGGTCTGCGTTCGGACGTTGCCGAGCGAAGCTATTGATAAGCTGAGCGCGGTCGCGGCTATATCATCGTCGGCTTCGGTAATCGCGACCACGTCGTGCTGACCGAGCGTCCAGTAAAGCGAATGCACTTTGACCCCGCTTTTGGCCGCCATCTCCTTGAATGCTTCAGCACGCTTTACGGTGTCCTTGACTGTCTTTGCCCCCTGATCCGTGAAGTTGGTGAGCAGCACATAGTAAGCCATATTATCCTCCCATAGACAGGGAGGCGTGCGGGCGCTTCGGCGACCGCCGTATCTCCCGCCTCAAAGCATAGCACGTCACGCGAACTGCGTCCCATTGCTAAGGCCGATTGCAAGAATGGCTCCCTTATGACGCCTTGGCTCGGGAACAGTGGGCGGAAGGCCCTAGCAGGCCGTTGAAGAAGGATCACGTTTGGCCTGGAGGATGGCCTCGTCGCCATTGTGATGCGAATGTGATCTCGATCGAGCCGTGGTCCAGCAGTTCGGCGAAGCCATCCCTGCGACGTCGTCCAACTCCTCGCAGCCGGCCCAAGTGTAGGAAGACCGTCGAGGGACTGTAGCTGAGATCGACGGCCACTTGGAGGACAAGACTTACAGCACGCTTTCGCCACCAGCCAGAACGATTGTCATAGCGGTGTCTGTCGCTGTCCTGAGTCCAGAAGCTCGAGTCTCGATTTTCGGGCAACAATCTTCGCCCGATGTGAGGACGGGTTCATGTAAAGCGCTCTATCGCAGAGATGGTGGCGAAGTTTTCCTTCGCTGATCCGGACAAGGTCGACCGGCTGTCGAACCAGTTTCCGGTCTAGAACGGCGCACCCCGGCTGACATTTCCGATGATCGTTGTCGATGAGTTGGTGCGCGGTACGACCATGTTTGTGTCGGCGCGGTGGGGTCTGATCCAGAATTGGGCGAAGGACCCGAAAGGTGGCGCACAGCCGAATCAACGCCAAGAGCGAGACTTTGAAGACCGACGGCCGAGTGGTGCCGCGCGAAGGCGGCGACTGGCAGGTGTCAAACGTGCGGTGCCGTGCCAATCGGCAGCTTTGCCCATTCCAAGATTGCGGGTCCCTGATATATTACTCTGACCATCTCGTTCGCAGGATCCGTTTTGCGCATATGCAG